>JANMGZ010000741.1:0-5522 GCA_031374905.1 Dolichospermum sp. OTE_70_metabat_362_sub | reverse complement strand
CGCATGGCACAGCAACCAATGTATTATGATGCTTCTAAGGCTATCCGCGAATTAGGTTTACCTCAGTCCCCCCTGAATGTAGCCCTCAAGGATGCTGTAGATTGGTTTGTGTCCAATGGTTATGTTAAATGATTGCTAATAGGTAATGGGTAATGGGGAATAGCTGTTTCCAATTACCAATTAGTAATTACCAAATTGAGGAGTGTTAGTTTCATGGCTATTAATTTACAACAAGCAGTAGATATTGGGAAGTATTTAGTTACACAACGCTTATTAGGACGGAAACGCTTTCCCCTGGTATTGATGTTAGAACCGCTGTTCCGGTGTAATTTAGCTTGTACAGGTTGCGGTAAAATCCAGCATCCCGTGGAAATTCTCAAGCAAAATCTTACCCCAGAACAGTGTTTTGCAGCGGTGGAAGAATGCGGCGCACCGGTTGTTTCTATTCCCGGTGGAGAACCTTTACTACATCCTCAAATAAGTGAAATTGTTGAGGGTTTAATTAAACGCAAGAAATATATTTACTTGTGTACTAATGGTTTATTACTAGAAAAAAGTCTTGATAAGTTTAAACCTTCTCCTTATCTAACTTTTAGTGTCCATTTGGATGGAATGCGGGAATGGCATGATAAATGTGTAGACAGAAAAGGCGTTTTCGATACGGCTGTCCAAGCTATTCGTGCCGCTAAAGCTAAGGGTTTTCGTGTCGCTACTAACACGACTATTTTTGAAGGTTGCGATATCCAAGAAATGCAGGGGTTTTTCGATTTTCTGGAAACATTGGGTACTGACGGGATGATGATTTCTCCTGGTTACGGTTATGAATGGGCCCCAGATCAAAATCATTTTCTGCAAAAAGAACAAACCCGCGCATTATTTAGAGAAATTCTTTCACCTTACACATCTGGAAAGAAGAACTGGAACTTCAATCACAATCCTTTATTCTTAGATTTTCTTATTGGTGAGAAAGACTATGAATGCACTCCTTGGGGTAGTCCTAGTTACAGTGTTCTCGGTTGGCAAAAACCTTGTTATCTGTTGAATGAGGGTTACTATGCAACCTTTCAGGAGTTGTTGGATAAAACTGATTGGAGTCAATATGGCGGCGCTAGTGGTAATCCTAAATGTGCTGATTGTATGGTTCATTGTGGTTATGAACCAACAGCAGCGATGGATGCAATGCAGCCGAAAAATATTGCTCGTTCTCTAACTACTGTGTTTGGTAGAGGCTAATCTGAAAATTGTCTGAATCAGGATGTACGGGATTTAATGATGTACAGGATGAAGGAATAATTTACACTCAATCTTGTTTATCCTCAAATCTAGTAAATCCTGATTCTAATGGTAAAAATATCTGATAGCGTTCACGTAGTGTGCCGTTCGCGGTAGCGTGCCGGAGGCATCAGGCATAGCGTGGCGTAGCCATATCAGGATAAAATAATTGTATGATTAATCATTTGTACAATTGGAGATAGAAAATATGACATCACAACTGTATGAAACCGATTTTTATGCTTGGACTTTGGAACAGGCAAAACTATTAAAGCAAGGACAACTAAATCAACTTGATATTTTAAATTTAATAGAAGAAATTGAATCTTTGGGTAAGCGAGAAAAGCAAGAATTGAGAAACCGATTAGGGATTTTAATTGGACATTTACTAAAGTGGGAATATCAAAGTGATAAACGCAGTAATAGTTGGAAAGCTACAATTAGAGAACAACGTCGTCGCATTAAGGAACTTCTAGAAGAAAACCCTAGTCTGAAATCCTATCTATCGGAAGCAATGATTTCTGCTTATCAAGATGGGATAGATTTAGCAATTCAGGAAACTAATTTACCTGATACAACTTTTCCTGCTGAAAATCCTTATAGTATTTCTCAAATTCTCGATGCTGATTTTTTGGTTAATCAAGAATAAAGTAAAATACTGATTTCCTAATCAAGTTAATAAGTCTTGATTAGCTTTATAAATTTCTTGAACTATTGTTAACATATCTAAGATCAAAAGATTCCAATCACCAGGATTTTTGGGTAATAAATCATTCTTGTGGTTGGGACGTAAATGAACAATTTGATTTCTTAAATCATTCAGATAACCACTAGGAATAGCATTTTGTTTATTGGTATTTTTATCAATAGATTCGATTGATTCAAGTAGTTTTTTCAAAAACTCTTCCAATTTAGGTTCTGATTGTATATTATCATCATAATCATCATGAAAATTCTTGATTTGATTTTTCAATATATCCAAATTATTTTGCTTCTTATTTTTATTGTTTCTGTTAAGATATTCATACCGATAATTTATATTTATTGATTCCAACAGCTTTTTTAAAGAATCTGCGAATTTAGGTTCTAATTTTGTATTTTCATAAAAATAATTATAAAAATCTTCGAGAGATTTATCTGTCAATTCCAACTTATCATAAAAAGGTTTGAAAAAATAGAGAGATTGTAATCGTTCGATACACCTATATAAATCTAAATAAGCAAACTTGAAATCGGAAGCTACATAACTCGCCAAAATATTTTCAAAAGGAATATATTGGTTTCCGCTTTCAAATGTATTTTTAAACCCTTGCAAAATCTCCGTACTATATGGTAGCAAACAATAACTTTTGCTTTTGCTTAGGCAAATACCTGTAATTTGGCTGAGTTCTTCTTTTTGAGTAAATCTGCTTATTATTTTATACAAAGAAATAGTCGAGAAACAATCTTTTAGGCTAAAATTACCTATAACTGTATCAAACTGAACTTGTTTAAATCCTTGTTGATTTATTTCCCAATCACTTTCCAAAATTTCCTGTAATATATTACTAGCTCCCGTAAGAGGTAATTCTAATTGGTCAACAATAGCGACCCAAGCACCTGAGTTAAGAGTTTCTTCTTGTAAAAAATGGGGAATTTTATCTTGAAATTTATGATTTACTAATACTAAATAGTTCTTATTTTCATAAGTGAGCCAAGCACTATAAAAATTAGGAAATAACCGTATTGTCTTATCAATATTTAGAGACTTTAACCAGTGTTTACAAGTTTCATCACCATCAACTGTGTATTTTTCTTGTGTATTAACAATAGATTGTATTTTTTCTACAACTTTTTTGATTGATTCTGTAATATTTCTGCTCATAATTTTAGTACATTTTATTCCAGCAAACAGCAAAAGAGTTAATTTCAGGTTCAGAAAAAATTACTTTAAAGCCATCTAAAAAAGCTTGTCTGTGTTTTTCTTTAGGAATAGAACGTAAATTTTCTGTTAAAATATCCAAAGCCAGAAAGTTCTGATTTTGTTGAATACTCTGAGAGTTTATCTTAGATTTAAGTTTATTTAATTTGAAAATTATATTGTGAAAATTCTTGTCTACTTGTCCATAGTCTTTTTCAACATCATTTCCCAATAAACCAAAAGTTTTTTCCGCACAAGCTACCATAAACCCAACTCTTGTAGTTTGATTATTGAAAACATACCGTTCTTCAATTCCTGAAACTATTTGATCAATTTCAGTCATCAATATAAAAATTTCTTCAAATTTATCAATAATATGTGCAGATTTTTCCCTAATTAGACTCATAATATCCAAAGCAGCATGATATTCAGCTAATTGTTGTTTTTTGTCAATTCTTACTTTTCTAGAAGCAAATGCCAAAAATAACTCTACAATTTCTGACTGTTTATATAATTTTTGTGAGATTAAATTATCTAAATAAGGAACACGATATTTCAATTTTTTCAAAATTGGCTTAAAAACCACCTCTAATTGTTTATCAAGTCCCCAAGGAATTTGACCAGAATTAAGTACCAACATTCTATATAATAAAGCAGCTTCATCTTGAGCAAACCAAAATTCCACCCTAAGATTATGATTAATATCGCGGTTTTTTAGAGCATCTTTTAATGCTTGTATTCTTTGCATCCCATCTAAAATACTTATATTATCTTCGTTTTCAATCAACCTCAAAAAATTATCTTTATTTATTTTGATATTGGAAATACTACCTAATACAATAGGAGGTAATATCCCACCTTTTTTTAAATCTTCTACCATTTGATTACGAATAATTTTGGCAGACCTAGTTTGCAAAACTTCCCTTTGTTCATCAAGATTTCCCTTTGCTTTGTGAATAGGTTTAACAAATTCTATAAAATCACGGATGCTAACTACTGTAAGCACAGAGTAGCAATTAAGATTTGTATCTTCTTGAATATCAATTATTTTGAATTTCATAGATCCATATTTTGTGTTACTGAAATTATATCTTAGCAGTTTCTTGATTGAGTAAAGCTAAAATAGCAGAAGCATCGACAACAACTTCACTCACTTAAACTCTCCAATCTTCGCTCCTGAATTAACTCTTCTGAAAGTGTTTTACTAGCAGGAATATATTTTCTAAAAAGAGCTTGAGCATTTTGGATAGAAGTCTGAACACTATCCTGGATTGGTTTATCTTCTATCACAAGCACAGCATCATATTCACCCACTGGCATATTTACAGAAGAATTGATTAATAACTTAACATCACTTGTTATGGTTACTTTTATTCCTAATGCTTTCATAAAATTTCTAACCTTATTTCATCCTGCATTTGAATCCATCATCATCTCGTAAGTTGCCACACTAAATCCATGATTTTCAAATAGCTTTTGAGCAAATTCATTTTGTGCCGCAACTTGAAGTATCAATATTTGTGAACCTAACTATTTTGCCGCATCTACTGAAGCATTTAATATAGTCATAGATCCTATTTGGTATCACCTAAAACGAAAGCCGATTTCATTAAATCAGCCACTTTTACCCAAAGTTTTTCACAGCTATAGTTTCATAAAAAATTCCCCATGGGTTTTATAAATATCTTTCTCAAATTATGATTGTTTCATCTTGATAAATACATCTTCGTACTCTTTGATAACTGCTGGAGGTAAAGGTAGTAAAAATTCACTTTTGGCGAAAATTTCTGAATCAGTTAATAATAAATTATGTAACTGCTTTTCCATATTTCCTCCGAGCATAGTATTGTCAATAGGAGAATTGCTTTTAGTGAGAAGGGCAATTTGTTTAGATGTATTGGGTTGCAAACAAAAATCTAACCATTGATACGCTAAACTATTATTATTAACACCTGTCGGACTTACCCATAAATCAGCCCAAATTGCTGTTCCTGATTGGGGAACAACTGCGGCAAATTTTTGATAACGACTGATTACTGGGATAATATCATGAGACCAACCGACTGCTAACCAGGTATCTCCAGTAATTAATGGTTCTAGATAATTTGTAGAATCATAAAACTTGACCTGTTGATTTAATGTTTTTAGTTCCGTTGCTAATGAAGAGATTTGATTGATGTTTTCTGTATTATAAGATTTTCCTAATTTTTTCAAAACCAAACCAATTACTTCTCTAGGATGATTAAGTAAAGAAATCCTGTTTCTCAATTCAGTCCTCCATAAATCACTCCAATCTGTTGGTTTCCAACCTAATTATTTATAATCAAGAAAAGTTTCAAAAATTAGGTTG
>JANMGZ010000376.1:0-3638 GCA_031374905.1 Dolichospermum sp. OTE_70_metabat_362_sub | reverse complement strand
CATTCCCCCGGATACTTGAGAATAAACTGCGGTGATAATGATACTAAATCATAACCTTGGGCGATCGCAGTTTTTACTAAACTCGCTACCAAACCAGGATGGGGTTGAATATCCGCATCCATGCCCAAGAACCACTCACTCCCCTTTGCAGTAAACAAAAAGCCATTATGCAATGCCCAAGGACGACCAACCCAGCCAAAAGGTAAGGGGTCATCTGTCATTACCCGAAAGCGGGGGTCTGTTATTTGTGCGGTTTTCACTAAGTCGGGAGTACCATCTTGTGACCGACTATCAACAACTATAATTTCTCGGACTTCGTAACTTTGGCGACTCAAACCAGCTAATAGTGGACTAATTCGTAATGCCTCATTTAATGTCGGTACAACCACACTCACAGTCCCCAAAAGTTCTGGTGTCGGTTGTTGTGGTTTCAGGGCTGGATAACGTCTTGGCCCTTTGAGTAACCGGGAAAGCAAAATAGCTGTTGCGGGGACTTGGATAAGTAGCAATAGCAGCGGCATAATATTTAGCAATTTTAACCCTGACTTTTTGTATAAACTAGCTAGTTTAAATCTTCTCGCAATTTAGGCAAATTAACTTAACAGTATTGGCGTGGGATAGAAGAACCCCACCTGCCCCCAACCCTCTCCCCGCTTGCGAGGCTACGGTGTACATACAAGTAATCCCGGCATAGGTTTCAGCCTTTCACCGCATAATCTCAGAATTAGGGAGTTAAAATAAGTTGTGAGTTGAAGATTACGGCTCAACTTGGCGGATAAACTTTCTAACGATTAAGTAGGTAGACAGAAAAATCCCAAGGTATGTATCGGTATGTAAAGTTGTCTTAATGCGTTATTCTAATTAAGTTTCAGCCATTTTACAAAACGCAATACCCCTCATTTTTATTTTGTTCACCTACTTAAAATGAATTGAAGTTATTAATCTATATTTGTTACCACCAATATTAAACACAATTAAATTACCGACAAGATCAGCGCTGGGAAACATAGAAAGTAATTCTTCAAAACTCTGAAAGGTTGCCGATTGCATAAGTTTGAGCCAACGAATCAGCGTAGTTTCACTGTGAGGATACTTTGTCCAAAATTGACGCAATACTTTACGAGAAATAACGTGCATAATTCAGTGGACTTATTAAGTATTGCGATATTTCATAACTATTGCCCAAACTTTTATATTTTATAAATATGCTATATCAGCTTTAACTTTTGTTGTGTAATTGGGAAAGAGGTAACTGAAAAAATTTCTTCCCCTCTTTCCTGTTCCCCGTTCCCTATTCCCTGTTCCCTCTTCCCTATTTGAAAGCAACCTTCACATTAGTAACAGCAACTTCCTTAGTAGCTGCTTCAATAGGCACTGTTGCAGGTGCGCTAGAACCTTTAGACCACAACAGTACAGCAGGAGCTACACCCAGTGCCACACCTAACAATACAGGAATAGGAAACCCAGCAGCCAAACTCATGACTGTGGCAAAACCAAAGTTACCTAAATAAACTAGTAAAGGTACATTCAGTTGGTAATGGTCTAATTTAATCGGGTTTTTGCTCCATAACAAAGCCGCTACAGACATAAATAAAGCACCAGTACCCATCCAACCGGCAAAGTTTTGGTAAGGCATTCCAAAGAAAGCCCCTGGCTGTTGCCAATACCAGAAGGGAAGGGACGTTTGACTCATAGCTGGGTCAAGGACAAAATCCCAAGAGGTGAGCAGTAAAGCCCCTAAAACAATTGCTCCCATGTGACGGAACAAACTGGGTTTTTTATCTACTTCTAAGCCCGCCCGTGCCAACACATAAGATACACATCCTACATAAAACCAGGAAAGGGGAATTGTAAAAGGTACTAAGCCGGAAATTTTATAACCCAAACCACTCAAATAGCTGTAGTGACCAAAGGGAAAACCTGTGCTAGTTCCCAATAATTCACTAGTTAGAGAAATTGACACAGATGGTATTAAAAATCCTAAAGCACGTCCCAAACCTAAAGTTCGGTAAGCATACAGGAACACTCCCAGCGCTCCTAAAATCATATATACTACACCACCACCAGCCATACTCCATTGCATGACGCTCTGTCCGACTTCTGATAAGCTGACAATTAGTTCAGCATTGGGAATAACAATCAATATCCCCACCAGTCCAAACACCATAGAAACGATATGACCAATTAGGCATACGCGCTCGACGATAACAAGTTGTCTCATGATCAATCCTTAATGATATGCCAGATGGCTACTCAACTGCTAACAGTTTACAAATATTTATGAACATATTTAACTAAATGTTGATTTTTATTCTCTAAAATTGGGAATTAGGAATGGAATTCAACATTTAGAAACCTTATGAGTTCAACGAATCTGTGAAATAATAAATGCACCAGACAATGAAAACGTCAGTATATAGAGGTTTGTAAGTCACAGAACTTTTAAAGTTATAGCACCACCAAGTTTATGCACACTAGGGGAGAAATTTCTTTTTTCCTTCTTACCGACTTCTGACTTCTGATTCCTGACTCCTGCTATATGTCAATTTTTAACAAGATTCCTTGGTTTTCCCTTACACTTGTATTACTCAGTTACAGTACATTGGGCTGGTTGATATTTGAAGAAAAAGCCCAGTGGTACGTCCGGCTGATAACTGTGTTAACTATCTTGCTTTCCCTGATCTTGGTCACAAACCCTTGGTTAAAACTGGATGATTATTCTCATATTTTCTTTAAGTCAAACGCTAGGACTTTTGTTGTGGCTGTCTTAGCAGCTTTCCTGTTTTTTCTAATGATTGCCTGGTTTCGAGTATTTCTTGATACTTTACTCGTTCTGTGCGCGACTATCTTAGCGAAAATAGATTTTCAAACAGTTGCTTTAAAACCATCACTGGCTTTTGGCTGTATATCTTTTTGTTCACTGGTAGGTCTAGGATTGGGCGCATTCATAAATTACTACATTTAAAATTAGTCTCTGGTCATTAATTATTTAATGATTAATGACCAATGACTAAGCACTAACCAGCTACAGCTTCTACAGCTTTTACAGCTACTGGATAAACGCTAACTTTTTTTTGGCTTTTGCCTCTTCTTTCAAAGGTAACTACACCGTCAACTAAAGCAAACAACGTATCATCACTACCAATACCAACGTTATTACCAGGGTGAACCTTAGTACCACGTTGACGAACCAAAATATTACCTGCGCGCACAGTTTGTCCACCATAACGCTTTACACCTAGTCGTTGAGCATTAGAGTCACGACCGTTTCGCGTACTACCAGTTCCCTTCTTATGAGCCATAATTCCCTCTTTGTACTTTATTTATCCCAGGTTGCTAGTTATCCAGTTTAGGCTGGTAATTATCAATTACTCTCCATCACCTGTCACCTCTTCCCTAACTAGCAACTTTAACCTTTTTTATGATTCTTCGGATGATTCATCAGCAGTTTCTTCTACGAAGTCAGTATCAAGAACTGGAACTTCAGCCATCGTTGGGGCTGCTTCGTAAGCTAAAACTTCGCCGTTGAGATTGATAGAATTAATCAAAAATCTGGTGATTTCCTGGCGATGTCCCCGTTTTTTGCGGGTTTTCTTTTTAGGTTTCATCTTATACACCAGGACTTTGCGACCTCTAAA
>JANMGZ010000722.1:0-6679 GCA_031374905.1 Dolichospermum sp. OTE_70_metabat_362_sub | reverse complement strand
TCAAATTTTAGAACCAATATTAAATGAAACCTACGGAATCATGGTTTATCAAGAGCAAATTATGAAAATTGCTCAAGATATGGCTGGTTATAGCTTAGGACAAGCTGATTTACTCCGTCGGGCTATGGGTAAAAAGAAAGTATCGGAAATGGAGAAACAAAAGGAAAAATTTATTGACGGTTCGACAAAAAACGGTGTCAAAACCCAAGTAGCAGAACATTTATTTGGCGATATGTTGAAGTTTGCCGAATATTGTTTAAGTTATGAAACAGAAATTTTAACCGTTGAATATGGTTTTTTAGAGATTGGAGAAATTGTTGAAAAACAGATTGAATGTAGTGTGTATACAGTTGATAATAACGGAACACTTTATACTCAATCAATTGCCCAATGGCATAATCGGGGACAGCAAGAAGTTTATGAATACTTATTAGAAAATGGGGCAATTATTCGCGCTACAAAAGACCACAAATTCATGACTGAAGCAGGGGAAATGTTACCCATTGATGAGATTTTTGCCCAGGGATTAGATTTATTGCAGGTAGGTGTTAGTGAATGAAAATATGAATTTATTTCATGCAAAGGCGTAGAGAGCAAAATTAAATTTGATGTAAGGCTGCACAACAACTTAAAATCAATTAAGTGACAAATCTTTATCCGCGTTTATCCGCGTGTATCTGCGTTCAATCAAATAAATTATAAACCCAGTATCATCTACCCAAAGATAGATATTATAAACTATTAGTAATGGTAGCTTAAAATCTATAATGATTTTATGCGGGTAAAGAAAATGGCTGTGGGCATAGAAGAACAGGGTAGCAAGTTTATCACCACCGAAGCAATCAAAAATCAAGACGGAGAACAAAAGGTTTGGGATGCTTTTCGGAGTGCTTTCGCTGATAGAAACTGTATTGGATATTGGCGTTATCCCATTTTTTCCAAAGCTGGAGAAATGAGAAAAGAGCCAGATATCTTAATAGTTGATAGAGAATTTGGTATAGTTGTTATTGAAATTAAATCAATAAATATTGACCAAATCACCACTATTAATAGTCAAGAATGGGAATTAGAAAACAGCGATACCACCCAAATCAATCCCTATCAACAAGCAGAACATCAACTGCGAGCATTAATATCATATAGTGATAGAGAATCTGCACTTTGGCGAAAAGTTAATGGTAAAGCTATAGTTGCATTACCACAAATTACCGCCGAACAATGGCAGCAAAAAGGGTTTGATAAGTTACCTGATTGTCCACCAATTATATTTCAAGACCAATTAGGAAAAGTTGGTTTAATTGAACGGATTCAACAAGCTAATATTGTCATTACTGGAGCAGATTTAGAGGATAAAGATTGGGAATTATTATTGTCAGTTATTGGCGGTACACCTGTATTACGTAAACCGCCCCGTAATCATGTCAATACCACCGGAAAAACCCGTTCTAGTGTCATTTATAGCTTACGAGAAAGACTTTATGAGATTGATTTACAACAAGAACATATTGGTAAAGAAATTCCCCCAGGTCCCCAACGGATTCGCGGTATTGCTGGTTCAGGAAAAACGGTTTTACTGTGTCAAAAAGCTGCACATATGCACCTCAAACATCAAGATTGGGATATTGCATTAGTATTTTTTACCCGTTCTTTATATGATTTAATGATTGGTTTACTTGACCAATGGATAAAGCGTTTTAGTTGTGGTGAAATGCACTATGATCCAACAACAAATTTCAAATTACAAGTATTCCATGCTTGGGGAGCAAAAGAACAACCGGGTTTATATCGTACTATTTGCGAATATCATGGTAAAAGACCGGGAACTGTTCAAAACACTCATGAAAGACAGCCAAATCGAGGTTTAATAGATTTAAGTAAACGGCTCTTAGAAGAAATTACCATTGAGCCAATGTTTGATGCTATTCTCATTGATGAAGGTCAAGATTTAGTAGCTGAAGATGATTTAAAATATGACGATAAACAAGCTATTTATTGGTTAGCTTATCAATCTTTACGACCAGTAAATGAAGATAAGCCAGAAGAAAGATGCTTGATTTGGGCTTATGATGAAGCGCAAAGTTTAGATAATTTAATAGTACCAAAAGCCAAGGAAATATTTGGCGAAAAATTAGGTAATTTACTGAATAAACAACCTCAATATCCTGGAGGGATAAAACGTTCTGAAGTCATGAAACGTTGTTATCGGACTCCTGGACCAATTCTTACATCTGCTCATGCTATTGGCATGGGTTTGTTACGGACAGAAGGAATGTTAACAGGAATTACGAATAAAGATGATTGGAATAGAATCGGTTATGAAGTTAAAGGAGATTTTCGCCGAGTTGGTAAACCGATAACTGTCGAAAGACAACCACAATTTTCACCAAATCCTATTCCTGAACTTTGGGGAAAATCTGTTTTAGAGTTTGAAACTTATAGTTCTCGTGAATCGGAAATGAAGGCTTTAGCTGAGAATATTATGCACAATATTGTCCATGACGGACTTAACCCCAGTCGGGATATTTTGGTTTTAGTCTTAGGTTCAACTTATGAAGCTATGGAATTAGAAACCTCTGTTGCTAGTTACTTAATGGAGTCCGACATTGATGTTTATATTCCTACGGCTTTAAAGTTAAATGATTTAGCCCCCCAATATCCCAATAATGATCCTGATAAATTTTGGTGTGATGGTGGTGTAACTGTATCACGGATCACCCGCGCTAAGGGACATGAAGCAGACATGGTTTATGTGGTGGGTTTTGATAATGTGGCGCGAAATGAAAGTGATGTGAATTTCCGTAACCAGTTATTTGTGGCTTTAACCAGGGCGCGAGGTTGGGCAAATCTCAGCGGTGTGGGTAGTTATCCTATGTATGAAGAAATGCGAAAGGTAATTGCTAGTGGAGAGAGTTTTACTTTTACTTACAAGCGTCCACCTAAACGCGATATTGGGGATAATGATTAGGCTGACCGAAAAATTTTAGATTTTAGATTTTAGATTTTGGATTGGGAATTTTCGGTACAAGCCCCGCCCCTTCAGGGCGGAATTAATTCAAAATACTCGCTGCGCTGGGTATGCTTTGCTAACGCTAATCTAAAATCCAAAATCTATTGACTCCTCTCAAATTAGTCCCAGTTCGCGTTTGAGTAAGTTAATGGATTGTGTCCCGATGTAGTTTTCACAGCGAATGAGTTTAGGTGGACGAATCAGGTCTTCTAAATCTGTTTGCATATCTGCTTGGGCTTTGGAATAGCTGACTTGATCGGTACAAAAGACGATTTCTGAGCGTTTAACGATAGCGTGTAGTTTATAAGCGTCCTTGGGTTGGGCAGTCATTACTAATAATTCATCTCCGCGTAAACCGTGAAGAATGACTTCTGTAGCCCTGAGAATGCCAGAACTGAGGCTAACTATCCCTATACAACTAGATTTTGGTAAGTTTTTGACTACAGTCATTTCCTTGCCATAATCGTGAATATCTAGAGGAATTACACGCACTGCTTTTGGTGCAGCGATCGCTTCCACTTCTCCGATAAAATAACGACTGGTGACTAATGTAGCTGAAGTAGTTTGATCTAGTACGCCTATAAGTTCTTCCATTGCTACTAGCTGGACTGGGATTTGTAGGGATTCTTCTAATTCATCAATCATTAATTCCCCAGCCCCAATATCTTGAGATGGTGTGACTACTAATACTCTGGCACTACAACGTAACCGCCAATCAACTTCTGCTAAAAATAGTTCTCGGGCTTGATTGAGGGAACAGCCTTGACCCAGTAGGTCATCTAAGGCTTGTTGGACAACTTTATAAGCTTCAGGATGTTGTTTGAGAATTGGCGACTGTGACCTGCTTCCTCCCTCATGACCTTGGGTACGGACATAGATTCCTGAACCTGCCAAACTTTCAACAAACCCTTCTTCCTCCAATTGGCGGTAAACTTTACTAATGGTATTGCGGTGTAATCCGGTTTGCATTGCTAAAGCCCTGGTACTGGGAAGCTTGTATGCAGATGAATATTGCCCAGAGGCGATCGCAAATCGGATTTGATTAAATAGTTGATTAGATGCGGGAATTTCACTATCTGGTTGAATACGGAATTGAATCATTACCAATTCTGCTCCATAAAATTTATACAAATCGTCATAAGTTACCTGTTAAATATATGATTAATGGATTAGTTTACTTTGAAAAATACTACCACAGAAGAATACAGGAGTCAGGACTCAAAAGCCAGAATGAATTGTAGGGCTATTTCGTTCTACACATAACCCGCCTTAAACTAAAGTATGGCTTACGCCACGCTTCGCTATCAAGGCTAATAACGAAAGTCCGTTAAAATCGACTAGATATTTCTTCGAGTCGTCTTTATCAGAATTCATTCTCAGACGGCTATTCTGACTCCTTTTCATTTTGGTGATTAGTCATTGATAATCACTGAATAGAGATAAATATTATTAATTTTTGTCTATTCCCTTACTAGCAACTTAACTATGACAGAGCAAACAATAAACACTTCAACAATTCAAATTCCTGAAGATAATTGGCAAATCGCCGCTTATTTGGCTAAACCAACAGCACCCGGTCTTTATCCAGGGATTGTGGTTTTACAAGAGATTTTTGGCGTTAACGTGCATATTCGGGATGTCACAGAACGAATTGCTAAACTAGGATATGTAGCCATCGCTCCGGCACTGTTTCAACGTCAAGCCCCCGAATTTGAAGCTGGTTATACTCCCAAAGATGTGGAAATAGGTAGAAACTACGCCGCCGAAACTACAGCATCAGAATTGTTACGAGACATTCAAGCAGCTATTAGCTACCTGAAAACTCTACCCCAAGTCAAACCAGATGGATTTGGTTGTATTGGTTTTTGTTTTGGTGGTCACGTCGCCTATTTAGCTGCCACTCTCCCTGATATTAAAGCCACTGCGTCTTTTTATGGTGCGGGGATTACTACCCGTACTCCTGGTGGTGGAAATCCCACTATTACCCGGACATCAGAGATTAAAGGCACTATTTACGCCTTTTTTGGTCAGGAAGATGCAAGTATTCCTCCAGAACAAGTAGACGAGATTGCCGCCGAATTTGCAAAATATAACATTTCTCACCGTCTGTTTCGTTACGATGGATCTGATCACGGATTTTTTTGTGACCGTCGAGCCAGTTATAATCCTAAAGCTGCGGCGGATGCTTGGCAGCAAGCCCAAGAACTTTTTAGTCAACTGCGCTAAAAAAAATTGACAATTAACAATTGACAATTGACAACTAAAAAATAACAACTTATCTTCAAACGTCATGAATTCCGAATCTCAACTTTCTCAAACAGCCAATTCGTCTTTTTCAATGGACGATTTTGCCAAAGCACTAGAAAAACACGATTACCAATTTCAAAAGGGGCAAGTTGTCCGTGGTAAGGTTTTCCAAGTTGACCATGATGGTGCTTATGTTGATATTGGTGGTAAATCGTCTGCGTTTCTTCCCCAAGAGGAGGCTTCTTTGAGAGCAGTAACTGATTTATCGGAAGTCTTACCGATGAATGAGGAACTAGAGTTTTTAATTATTCGGGATCAGGATGCTGAAGGTCAAGTTACCATTTCCCGGAAGCAATTGGAAATGCGGCAGATTTGGGAAAAACTATCAGATATACAAGAAAATTCCCAAACTGTTCAAGTGCGGGTAACAGGTGTTAATAAAGGTGGTGTCACTGTTGATCTTCTTGGTTTACGAGGTTTTATTCCGCGATCGCACCTCTCTGAACGTGATAACCTAGATGCACTCAAAGGTCAAAGTCTGACTGTGGGCTTTTTAGAAATTAATCGTGAGACTAATAAACTCGTTCTTTCTCAACGTTTAGCGGCTCGTTCTAGCAACTTCAGTTTATTAGCAATCGGTCAATTAATAGAAGGAAAAATCACCGGCATCAAACCTTTTGGTGTATTTGTAGATTTTAATGGTGTCAGCGCCTTACTACACATCAAACAAGTTAGCCAAAAATTCATTGAATCTTTGGATAAAGTCTTTCAAGTCGGTCAACCCATTAAAGCTGTAATTATTGATTTAGACGAAGGTAAAGGTCGAGTTGCTATTTCTACCAGAGTTTTGGAAAACCACCCTGGTGAAGTTGTGGAAAACTTTGCAGAAGTCATGGCTTCAGCGGAAGCTCGTGCTAATCGTGCGGCTAATAAAACTGCTGAATAGGTAATTGACAATTGACAATGGATAATTGTCAATTGATAATTTTTATATCCTTATATATACATATATGGATCATTTACCTGAAAATAAAAATAGTTAAAAAGCTGGAAATAGTTACCTGTAATCTACTATTGGGTAGAAAAACTCTTTCACCACAAAGTTTACAATTATTGCAAACTCTCAGATAACAACAACTTATTCTTCTCAAAAATTAAACAGGAGCAAAGTATTTATGGGTTGGTTACAAAGAATGTTTGGCTTAGAACAATCGGAAAGCACCCAAGTTAATCCAACTTCTAGCAATGACGCTAATGCACAAACAATAGAGCCAGAGCGCATAGGATTAAATGGGGAATATGATCAAAGCGGTTTAGCAAAGCGCGTAGCATTAGCATTTGATCAAAATAGTAATATTGATGACATTGATACTCTCTGAGTTGCTCAAACAGGCAGCACTGTAGTATTAAAAGGTGAAGTCCCCA
>JANMGZ010000659.1:0-8740 GCA_031374905.1 Dolichospermum sp. OTE_70_metabat_362_sub | reverse complement strand
GGGTTCTTTGAGAACGTAAACACTACCCGCAGGAACAGCATAACGTCCTCTTCCTAATGTTCCTTGGGAACGAAAACGATAGGGAACGGGTTTATCTGTCAACATTTTTATATTGTCAGGGTTATCGGAAAAAGCATTTTCTGGAAACCTTTTAGAAATACGGTTAGAACCCCAAACTGCTGGTGTGATTAATGCAAAACTTTTACCAATGGGTTGATTTAAAAGGTTTATGGTTTTTTGTTGAAGTGGATCACAAGATATTTCTACAACATGATTTTCACCTCCAAATTTATACCAACCATTTTCAATAGGATAAGTGGATAAATACACTAAACAAACATCATCAGGAATTTGTACAGAGTTTTCTAAAAATAGTCCATTAGCATTTTCTGTACAGCGTTGAGTTGTTTGAATTTTGGGATGAAGAAAAGAAACGAATTTCCAAGGATTATCAGCAATATTAGTAGTACCTTTCAGTGCTTTTGCTGATGTTTCCCAAGATTCTATAGTTTGCCAGCGATAATCAGGTTCAGGTTTATCTATATTCTTTTCTAACTTCCATTCATCATTTTCTATTTTCCATTCACCAATACCTTTTTTAGCTATAATTTTATGCCAAGGAATGGGAACAAAAAAATTTTGTTTTGCACTTTTGTTTTTGTTATCTGATTTTGCCCAAAAAGGACCAGTAACATAAAGATTATCTCTCAATGTTTCTTGAGAGTATTCTTTATTGATCTTGTTAATGCTAAACATTAAACCTGCTAAGGTAGCCGCATCAGGGGGAAATTTAGCACCAGAACGACCGACTAAATTCTCTGGTGATAAAAACGCCCCAGCACTTCCATACATCAACCCTAAAGGGTCAATGCTAATTAGGTATTTGAACATAAATGCCAACCTACTTTAACTAAATCTGTAATCCAATTTACGATAGATTTTGAGCGATCAATTTCATCGTTATCATCACTAAAACCAGCTAGTTTTTTTGCTAGTTCATCCTTTTGATCATTTATATTCTTTCCATCCTTTATATCGGTGATTAACTTCTTACCTTCACCGGGAAAGTAAAGGTCAAAAAATTGCAAAGCTGTTTGTTTAACAATCCGTGCTTCATCGGCATTTTCAATATCAAATACTCGACGAGATTCTAAATGTGCTAGGTCTTGATAAATGTGACTCCAATTTGATTGTTTTTCCCTATCTCGATACTTGGTTAAAATATCCAAATAATCCCAAGGACAAGTCCACTGCACATATTGGCCACTATTAAAAACCACCCGAATAGTCACCCTATCTCTGCCTAAAGATTTGGCTACTTTCTCCGCTTCTCGACAATGTTGTAAAACGTCTCGTTGGGGTACACTACCAGCAACCCAAACAAAACCGACACTAACAGTAATAGGTTGCTGATGTTCTTGCCATTTATCGTTTAATGTCGTTAGCCATTCGTAGGCTTTTAATGGTGAAATATGTTGATTAGGATTTTGATTATAAATTATCCCTAAAAAATCATCACCACCTGCATAAACAATTCTTCCTAATTCTTCAGGGAAATTATCATTAAATTTTTCTCCCCAATCACGTATTGAATTACTAAATTTTTCTATTTCATGATCACTATTATTTTTACCTGCCAATTTTTTTAAATGATCTCCAACTTTGTCACCATCTCCCATAAACCAACCTGTCCATTGTCCAGGTATATTTTTATTGGCTTGTGGTTTACGTTCAATTTCTTGAAACCTTTTAAGTTTTTCTAAAGGTTCATATTCAGGTCGTTTTTTACTGATTAAGTTGGCTATTTCTGGTAAGGTAACTAGCCTTTTTACTAACTCAGGAATACTCAATTTTTCATTAGGTGCAATAAATTTACCTTCTGGTTCTTGATCATCTGGACAATTATCTAATTTTCGCGCTAATTTTGTATAAAATTCCTTGATTTTATCATCTTCTAAACCATAATTTAAAGTTTTAGGATTGCGGCTTTCTGCACCTAGACCCGGAAATGCAATTCCATCAGTACCAGTCAAACTAGAACTTTCACCAATCCAATTTACAGCACTCCAATCACGGCATAATTTACGGGTTTCTAAATCATCCATCGCTGCTTGAATACTGTGGCTACTTCCTTGAAATATTTCCCAAGCGTGGACTCCCCAAAGTGTCCATTCTCGTTCCCAGTGATATTGATATTCAGGTAATTTATTCTCTATCCAAGTTCGACAAACTTTTAATATGTCCTTCCATCCAGAAAGTAAAATTTCCCCTACTTTGTCTTTGCTAACATCCCCTTTAATCAAAATGCGATTAGGCATTCCTTTTTGTAAATTAGGTATGGCTGGAGAAATTAATGTTAGTCCTTCAGTGTTTTCAACATACAAAACTAGCTGCTGACTCAGATAAGAGAGAATCAGAGATGCACCATATAAGTCTCGAAGTTTACGCGATTTCTCGATAAATCCTTGAACTGGGGCAAAAGTAACAGCCGTGTATTCATTCATGTAGCTGTATCTCCTTTATACGCTTGATTTTAACAATACACGCTTTTTATTTAACTTTTTAACCATGAAAATACTTTGTAACAATTACTTGCTATCTAACTGTAGATTTCGTGTTAATCGCTAAATTAAAGGGTCAGAAATGCTGATTTATTTACAAAGTCAACAATATATTCAGAAAATTGTCTATATTTATGACTATGTAAAGGTGAGCAGATTTATGTTGTGGTTTTATCTTACCAGTAAAAAACAGGATGTAACCTGCCGTTCATGCGAATGACAAAATTTACTGGGGCAATGTGGTAATAAATTCGTGATTCGCTTGAAAACACTGGACTTTGAGCTTTATTAAATGCAGACAATATAAGATAAGTCTTATTGAGTATTGAAAAAAATGTCCACCCCTTCCATCTGTCACACCCTAATCGGTGTCCCTGGTAGTGGGAAATCTACTTTCGCTACGCAGTACAGTAACTCTATCCCTGCTGTAGTGATTGAAATGGTCTCCACTAACCATGTGGAGGAGCATAATTGGATTAATAAAATTCGTCAATCGCATCACAAACAGACGATTTCCTACTCTTCCCCAACAATAATAAAAACAAATAAGAATAAACCTATTTTGTCCGATTGCACGCACAACAGAGGGAATTCGCAATGCATCTACCCGAATTATTTCCCCACTTCTTCATCCTCCAGCGATTAGTGGATGGTTCGCTTAATCAGAGCCAAAACCTAATTACAGCAATGCGACGCTGGGTTTTAATCAACTGGTTTTATGGAGAAGCAAGCCAAAATTGCCAGTGCGATCGCTATAGTGGTATAACCTTCAATCAATGGAGCGAATACTTTTTTAATCAAGATCTGTTGCCTCTGCAAGCATCATTTAAATCGGGACATCCCCTAGGCCGTTTGTTAGAGAAAAACGACGAAATATTTAAACCCCATCATCTCCTTTGTCCCTGTTACAAAACGACTGTCGATTGGTTACGATTTTATAATATTAATATTGATGAGTGGCTAGAAGACTTACAAAAATATATTTATATATCGCCACAAACAGTTACTAAAGTAATTCGCCATCGGCTATTTGCTAAGGTGAGAAAAAGTCTACAGGCGGATATCAATGCTTTGATCTCCAAAGGATGTCTAAAATGCGAAACATCCCTATTTCAAAAACAAAATATTATCTATCGAGTAGATAAATTACCCGATTGGTTGTGTACCAAAGTTGCTAAAAAGCCAATAGATTCGAGTGGAGTTTTTCCCGAATTGAATCCTACTGAAATGGCAGATTTAGCCCAAGCTTTGGATATGTTGAGTTTTCTCGACCCCAAATTAGCACCAATTGCCGATAAAATTTCTGAGGAAGTTTACGGAACTCGCCGGATATTTCTGCACGTAGATTATGTTTTATCTGAAGATAACCAGCTTAATACTGATAATTTACAAGAGCAATTACAAGAAAATTGGCAAAGTCGGGAAATTAAACCAATATTTTTAAACTATGGTAGCGCTCATTATGGTGATCAAAAATGTCTGGTTTATCCGGTGTGTATTTATTACCTACAAAGGGCAAAATATCTTTGTGGTTATGGGTTAAATCCTCAAGGTGATGTAAATTGGTACATTTATCGTTTGGAACGGATTAAATCATTCACATTGGTGGATTGGTCAAATCAAACTATTCCCCCACAACTATTAGATAAATATCTCAATAATCAACTACCAGAACCAGATGATGTAGAAAAAGAAATTAGCACTACTTGGGGATTTGAAATAAATAAACCTCCGCGCTTAATGTTGCTGAGATTTAACTATGATTATCACCAACGCTACATCCAAAATACCTTTCGTCATAACACCTTTACTTATATAAAATCACCTGCCAAACTAGCACAAATAATTCATTACTATACAAGTAATCCCCAGGAAGAAAAATTATTAAATAGTATTATAAAAAAATATCCTGATGATGCTTATTACAGTGTCATCTATCGCGCCAATGATAATAATATCATTATGCGTTTGCTTGCTTGGGGTGCTAATGTTGAGGTGTTATTACCGATGGAATTACGAAAACACATTGCCAATAATATTCGCCAAGCCTATGCATTTTACGAGTGCTATGGCAATCCTAATTGAGTTGCGAAAAAACACGGAATCTCAGATCCCCGACTTCTTTAAGAAGTCGGGGATCTCGCCTCTCATGAGTACCCCTATGTTTTAATATAAAATCCTCGTCTTAAGGCTTCAATTCGTTTATGAATTGGTGGATGGGTATATTTTAACCAATGAAAAACCCCGGTTTCTTCTTTCATTTCCACTCGTATCCATAAAGTTGACATCTCTTGACGGTTCTTTTTTGGTGGTTGGAAGGGAAGTCTATCCAAGGTTGCGAGTGCTGATACCATCGCGTCAACACTGGTGAGTCTTGCAGCCACAGCATCGGCATGATATTCTCGCCAACGACTGTGCCAAAAGGTCAGTAATGTTACTAAAAGTTGGGTTATTGATGGTAATAACATTAATACCAGCCAAATTACAACACCAATAAAAAAGCCGGTTGCGTGTTGCCAATTTCCTAACAAACCGTAGATTAAACCCGCAATTAACATTAATAAAGCTGCAAATCTACCTAGATACCAAACAACCAACAGCATGGGTGTAAAAAGAGTCATCATTACCCCACCCCAAGTTGCAGAAAGTAAGGTTTTTGCCATCGTATCTAAGTTAGCAATATGACCAATTTCATGAGCCATAACCGCAGCTATTTCTTCCCGATTTAAATTTTGAATTAAACCTGTAGTTGCAACTACCATTGAATATGAACGAGTAGCACCAACTGCATAAGCATTGGGATTATCATCACACAATTCAATTCCCACGACAGGAGTTTTGGGGATATTTTCAGCGATCGCAATATCTCTAACTGTGTTACATAACCATCTTTCTGTGTCTGAATACAGCCCTTTTTCATCTACTAAAAAGGGATTAATTACCCGAATCTTTCTTTGATTGATGTAAGTAGGAACTGCGGAAAAGTATCGGTAACTTGTGGTGACAACCCAATAAAGACTAGGGAACCCAATACAAATCAAGAAAAACAACCCCAGAACAAAATTTAATGCACCTTGTTGCAATAACAGTAAACCGTAATAGCTTGCATACAAACCATAAATCAAAACTGCTAAACAAAATAGCGACATAATCGCAATTACGGCTAAATTACCGCCAGCATTTTTAAATTTCATCTCTTGACTCCTTTCAGATAAATTACAGCCTGGTAATTCTCGATGCTGTAACTTATCATCTCTATGGAAACCCGCGTTTCCAAGCAGAAACTAAACTAAAATCTGGATTTTCTCAATCAAAAATTCCAAATCCAATTGGTTTTATGGAAAGAATAATCAGTGAATTTTTAACTTTGCACAATTTTCAACGCGCTTGGGAAAAAGTTGCAGAGAAACGCGGCTGTGCGGGTATCGACAGGGAAACAATTGATGATTTTGCTCGAAATCAAGCATTGAATATCTATGAATTACGCAATACAGTTGCCAATGGTAGCTATGAACCTCTACCTTGCAAACAAGTTGTCATACCCAAACGTAATGGTAATGTACGAGAATTAAAAATACCAACAGTACGCGATCGCATTGTTCAACAAGCGTTATTAAATGTATTTTATCCTGTCTTGGAGGTAAAATTTTCGAGTGCGAGTTTTGCCTATCGTCCCAACTTATCCTATCTGAATGCAGTGGAAAAAATCGCCGATTTGCGCGATGAAGGTTATGTTTGGGTATTCGATGCTGATATCGTCAAATTTTTTGATAATATCGAACATTCCCGCTTATTACAACAAATTAGACTACATCTCGATCATCCTGGTATTTTATGTTTGATCAAATCTTGGGTATCGGTGGGTGTACAAACCGATGCGGGTTTAATTTTATCTCAAAAAGGTATTCCTCAAGGTGCAGTCATTTCACCAATTTTAGCTAATATTTACCTGCACGAGTTTGATGAAATTATCACGGACAGTAATTTACAACTTGTGCGTTATGCTGATGATTTTGTGGTTTTAGCACGTACCGAAGCAGAAATTTTGGCAGCTAAAAAAGAAATTATCAATTTATTAGCTGGGATGGGTTTAGAGATACATCCCGAAAAAACTAGAATTACTAATTTTGAGCATGGATTCTGTTTTCTCGGTCATGGATTTATAGATAACGCGATTTTTCCCATCGATACAAACCGCACCAAACCTACAAACAACTCAGTTTCTCAAGCACAATCAAAGCAACGTAAAAAAAAAACGCCTCCGCGCCAATTAGCACCGCAAATTGAGGGGTTGCAGTTAGATATAGAAACAAACCAAGAACTAGAAATTTTAGAACAAGAACAACAACATCAAATTGCATTTCTCCATCAACCTTATTTAGGGGAAACAGATGTCACTACAGACAGGGAAATTATATCTGATGATGGTGATGACAAAAATAGTCCTTTACAAAAGAATATTTGGAATCAGGAAATGGCTGCAATTTATCTGCTCGAACAAGGAACAAGTATCTATAAAGACCACCTCCGGTTTATTATTCATGTCAGCGAAAAACCAAAACTGGAAATACCAATTCGTGAAGTTGAACAAATCATGATTTTTGGCAATATCCAACTTTCTACACCAGTGATTAATGCTTGTTTAAAAGAAAAAATTGGTGTACTGTTTCTCAATCAACTGGGTCAATATCACGGACATTTAGCCAGTGAAGAATCTACAAATATAGATAATCATCTCACCCAAATGCAGCGACGTGATGATAATTATTTTCAATTTCAAGTATCAAGGGCAATCGTTTATGGAAAATTAACTAACTCTAAACAGCTATTAATGCGCTTTAATCGCAAGCGCAAAATAGCAGCAGTAGATCAGGCAATATATGGCATCAGCAAAGATATTGAATCTTTAGAATTAGTTGATAATTTAGATTCTTTACGCGGTTATGAAGGCATTACAGCCGCAAGATATTTTCCTGCTTTTGGACAGTTAATTACTAACCCCAATTTTCAATTTTCTCTCCGCAATCGTCAACCACCTATAGACCCGATCAATTGTCTCTTAAGTTTTGGTTATACGCTGTTATTGAATAATGTCATGAGTTTTATTGTCGCTGAAGGACTTTCGCCATATATCGGTAATTTTCACTATGGAGAAAGACAAAAGGCCTATTTAGCTTTTGATTTAATGGAAGAATTTCGGTCTGTTATCGTTGATAGTTTGGTTTTAAAAATCATTAACAATTTAGTGTTTAAACCTCAAGATTTTGACATTTTAGATAGTACAGGAGGAGTATATCTCAATCAATCAGCACGGCGGATTTTTCTCCAAAAATTTGAAGCCAGAATGAATGAAGAAACATCCCATCCTGATTTACAATCTCAGGTTACATACCGTCATATAATTCAATTACAAGTCAGAAGATATAAACGCTGTTTATTATCAGGCATTCCCTATGTAGCGTTTTTAAGACCTGCATAATTTGTGTTAAAATTAATTAAAAATCGCTGATTTTTCAGAAAAATACTGTAGGGGTTTAGCATTGCTAAACCCTATAACGGAATTTGAAAACAAAAATTGCAATATTGTTTGTTAAATTGTTTTATACTACCTGTAAACTAAGTTATAGTTTTATTAATTCATACTTTCTATTTAGCTAAATGCTAGTCGTTGTTGTGTATGATATTCCTGATGATAAAAGGCGCACGAAGTTATCCAATTTTCTAGAAGGTTATGGGCGAAGAGTTCAGTTTTCTGTGTTTGAGTGTTTTTTGAATTTGGAGGAAATGCGACAACTTTATATAAATGTGAGAAAGTTAGTTAAACCGGCGGAGGATAGTGTGCGGTTTTATTGGATATCCCAAGAAGCTGTTGAGAGGGTGTTAATAATCGGTGGTGAAGCACCCCAACCACCTCCAAACTATTATGTCATCTAGGTTTGAGGCTTTTTTAGGAGGTTTTGTATCATGACTATCTACACACCTCGCCAAATCGCCCAAACCCCTATTCTTTCGTTGAAGTGTGTCGATGGCTTGCTGTGTAAGGGTTTGAGGTATGTGTTTGATTAATTTTTCGGCTGGGTGTACAATCTTTTTTAGAGGTGTGTCGATTTGCGGTCTGAAACCCTTACTGGGTCAGGGCTGCTAGACGAACCTTTCCCGATTACTTCAAATCGGAATTA
>JANMGZ010000624.1:0-5950 GCA_031374905.1 Dolichospermum sp. OTE_70_metabat_362_sub | reverse complement strand
CAATTCCTAAGTCTGCTTCCATATCCATATCGAGTTCTAGCATTTCGATAGGATAACCAGTTTTTTCGCTGGTAATACTTAATAGATTGTTAGCTAGATCATCAAGATTAAGATTGTTATTTGCAGGTGCGGGTTCTGGTGTGAATGCAACTGGGGACTGGGGAATAATAATTGGTTCAGGTTCAATTACTGGTGCAGCAATTACAGGTTCTGCGACTTTAACGACAGTGGGAACAGGTATTTCTAATTGAACTTTTGGCTCAATTATTGGTAATGGTTGGGGGGGAATTATGGTAACAGTTGGAGCTACAGGTGCTTCTTCTGGAGCAGCATATATATTTGCTGGTGCTGCTGTTTGGGTGTCAGAAATGAGTTGAGAATATTCTTCTTGAATGAGTTGGAAAAAGTGTTTGGTATATTCTATTTGTTCCCGCAAATATTGTTCATGAATGCGGAGGGTTTCACCTTGTTGGGAATGAAACTGCATCATACTGCGCTCTAAGCTTTCCATGATTACTTGCTTAATTTGAGCGGCTTCTGTGGAAGATTTAGCATTAGCAAATAATGTGTTTTGCTGCTGCATTAATTGGAAGAAAGTTTTGGCATATTCTATCTGATTATTAAGATATGTGCCGTGAACTTCTAAATTCTCACTTTGGTTGTGCTGAAACTGGGTCAAAAGTGTTCCTAAGCTAGTGAGAATTTGTTGGCAATTTACAAGTTTATCTGGTGTTTGCATCTTCTCGGTGGATTGGGGCGCGGACAATTCTGGGCTGGGTTCTTTTATGATGGTTGCAGTAGTAGTCATTTGTGGCTGTAACTGGGTTTCAATGACGGGTTGTTTTTTATGTCCGTTACCGTTATGTACATTTGTGGGGGCAATTTTGGCAATTACAGGGGTTTCTATTTCTAAGTTCTTGATTTCTTGAACTTCTGAAATATTGGGCGCGAGTTCTGTTAAATTGGGGGCGGGGCCCGCGCCCCTACTGATTTTATGTCCGTCCGCTAATGCTTCTTTAAAGGCATTTTTGGTTTTGTCGGAAATGTAGTTAATCCCGGTTAATTTGACGCTGAGGGTCTTTTTGGCGGAAACGGGGGGAAGTACGGCAGGGAGTTTGTAGGGGTCAAGGTTGCCCAAATTCATGCCAATGACGCGCAATTGGACGGCGGCTTCTCTGAGGGAGCGATCGCTATTTTTGGAAGCACTGGGATTCAGAGATATGGTAAGATGTGGGCGATCGCCTAATGTATCTTTTACCAAGTTACTTAAAACCCGTTTTGGTCCAAATTCTACGAAGCAATAACCACCAGCCCCATAAATATTTTCAATCTCTTGTTTGAACAACACAGAACTAGCCAAATGGCTTTCTAAATTCTTTTGAATCGCTGCTGCATTTTGCGGATAATGTTTACCAGTGACATTACTAAAAACTGGAATTTGCGGACTTTGGAAAGTTACCGATTTAGTAGCAATGGCAAATGATTTTTGTGCAAATGCAATCAACGGAGTATGAAAAGCCGCAGACACAGGTAATAAAACCGCACTATATCCTAACTTTTGGCAAGCATCTTCAACTTTTTGAATTTCTAATTTTGGACCTGCCAAAACAATTTGGGTAGGAGAATTAAAGTTAGCAATACTTACTTTTGGAAACTGCTTCAGCACCGGTTCAATTTTGCTGATATCTTCCTTCACCGCTAACATACTACCAGCGTCATGATCTGGATCTTTTGGTGCTGCCATTGCCTGTCCTCTAGCTTTCACTAGGAACAAATAATCAGCTTCACTTAATACTCCAGCAGCCCACAAAGCGGTTAATTCACCAAAACTATGTCCTGCGGTGAAATCTGCTTTAAACCCAGCTTGCTGCAAAATTCCATACAAACCGGCACTAAAAACCCCAATTGCTGGCTGTGCATATTCGGTTCTTTGTAAAGCCGCAATTTGCGCTTTTTTCTCAGCTTCATCAAAAGTAGAATGAGGAAAAACAATTTCAGAAACTGGTTGCAAATTGCTTTGCTTAAACAGATGATCCATCTTCCCATATAACTGCCGCAAGCTGGGGAAATTCATCACTGCTTCTCTGCCCATTTCCAAGTATTGAGAACCTTGTCCAGAGAATAAAGCGACAACTTTTCCACCCAAATCCATGCCAGAAGAACGATAATAAATACCTTGAGGATGTTCCCAAGAAATTGCATCAGGCTTACTTTTTAATAAACCAATACCAACTTCCAGTAACTTACAAGCTTCTTGTAAATTCTCAGATACAAATCCAATTCTTAATGCAGTTTTGGGAATCGCTAAAGATTGACAATCTAACAATAATTGAGAATAGGATCTTTCTCCATCGTTAGCTTGCAAATTATTTAAAGTTGCTTCTAACTTGCTAATTAATTCAGCGTGAGTAGCACCAAATAATAGCACTTCACCGGCTGCACCATGTAAACGATAAGGAGTTTTTTGTTCTGGTTCATATTCTTCCAAAACAACGTGGTAATTTGTGCCACCAAAACCAAAAGCACTCACCCCCGCACGTCGAGGAGTTTCACCTTCTGCCTTAATCCAAGGTCTAGTTTGAGTATTTAGATAAAAGGAAGAATTTTGAATATCTAATTTGGGATTTGGTTCGGTAATATTGATAGTTGCTGGTAATACTTTATGATGCAATGCTAGGGCAGTTTTAATTAAACTAGCAGTACCAGCAGCAGCTTTTGTATGCCCAATTTGAGATTTTACACTGCCTAAAGCAATATGTTGTTTTTGGGTATCATATCTACCAAAAAAATCTCTTAAAGAACTGAATTCTATCGGATCTCCAGCCATTGTCCCTGTACCATGGGCTTCCATTAAACCCACAGTTGCCGGAGAAAATCCAGCATCATCATAAGCCCGTTCTAAAGCTTTAATTTGTCCTTCTTTTCTAGGGGCATAAATACTCTTGTAGCGACCATCGCTAGAAGTACCAATTCCCTTGATTACCGCATAGATTTTATCCCCATCTTTTTGGGCATCTTCTAAGCGTTTGAGGAGAATCATCCCAATACCTTCACCTAACATCATCCCATCAGATTTAGCATCAAATGGTTTAACGTTATCGCTAGGAGTAACCGCTGGAGTTTTGCTAAAGGAAATGTAAGCCATGATCGTGTTATCGGTGTCTACTCCACCGGTTAACATCATATCGCTACGATGTTCAACTAATTCACTAATGGCCATTTTTAATGCCCCAAAAGAACTAGCACAGGCAGCATCAACGACACAGTTTGTACCGCCAAAGTTGAGACGGTTAGCAATTCTCCCCGCAACCACATTTGCTAACATTCCAGGGAAAGCATTTTCATCCCATTTCACATAAGCAGATTTGATTTTATCAACGATCTTTTTAGTATCTTCGTCAGATAAACCACTGCTTTTAAGAACTTTTTCCCAAATTGGATATTCTAATCTGGCAGCTAATGGCATTCCCAATTGTTTGCCCATTGCTACACCCAAAATTACGCCGATATTTTCGCGGCTAAATTCACGGGAGTCGCTATAACCAGCATCTTCCATTGTTTCTTTAGCAACTACTAAACTTAATAGTTGAGAAACATCTGTAACTTCTAAAATGCTGGGAGGTATACCAAATTCCATGGGATTAAAATCAACTTCGGGAATAAAACCACCACGTTTACAATAGGTTTTATCTTCTGTTGTTCTGGGATTAGGATCATAGTAATCTTCTACGCTCCAATGGCTAGAAGGAACATCCGTAATACAGTCAATTTTATTAACAATATTTTGCCAGTAATCCCTTAATGTTCTCGACTGAGGCATTAAGGAAGCCATACCAATAATAGCTATAGGAGTTGTGTGCAGTTTTCTATTAATTTCCTTAGTTGACATGGAATTTATCGAATTTTCTAAGTTTCCTGAATTCATTTTTCCTTCCTCTATAAACTTCAGCACAGCCTGTTCAAAACTATTAATTTGGGCTTCTAATTCCGTCAAAGAACTTTTTATGGTGTCTATCTTTTGAGGGGGGCAAGACATAGGGCATAGACTAATTTTGAGTACCGTGAATTGTGCAGCAGACTATGCTATTAGCAGGTAACTAGCTAAGTGCATTCGCGCGGTTGCCGCAGGTAAGTTTAAATGTTTGACTTTACATCAACACCACAGAATATATACTGCCTTGTTTGTTCCCTGAGTCAAATTTCTGGGTGTTTTTTGGATATTTGCCGCAATTTCAGACCCTTGTATTCATGAATAAATACTAGAGAATACTGGCTTTTTGATATTGAAAAAATGAGAATTACATTACGGTATTAACTGGCAAAAGAACATACTTAATGTGCAGGATATGTATGAAAACAGCAGCGTTTTTATCTCTTAATCATTGAATGTTTTACCTAGTGGAGAATAATGTGCTGTATGTTGATATAGTTAGTAGTTGCCAGTTTTTAAAGTCCAGGATAACCTATTTTAGATGATTAGACTGATAAAAGCTGCCAAAATAGTTACAAAATAATCAGCACTCTGTGGCAAATTCTGTGAATAGTGAAAAAATACTTAAACAGCTTTTCAATACTCTAGCAGTTTGTAACTTGGTGAGATACAAAACCCCGGTTAATTAAGGAATAGGTTTTGTTTCTTTAGGCAATTCTGCTGTAAAAAGCTGAATGGATTTTAGTATTTCTTCTGTTTATAGAAATAAACTCAACAATTTATTTTTTCATTCATAAATGTTGAATTAATAAAAAGACTAGCATAGCTTAGGAAAACTGAATAGTTCATTTTTGCTAATTTTTGAAGGAAAATATTTGTTAATTGATCTCCTTTTAAATAAAACATAATTAGCCGAGTATAATCTAGAACTGGATTTATGAATAACATATCTTGGGTAATTAGGGGTTTAACATCCATCTTTTCTTGATAATTCAGGGATTTTATCTAAATTGTTTCATAAGTAACTAATCAATAAATATACAATGGAAATATTTGTACATAATTGAGTCTTTTTTGAGCAAACTATCATAATCAAGTCTTGGTTTTTGATGAATTTATAAGATAACTCACCTTTTCTAGACAATTGGTTATTTATAAACCAAACATTAATTTATGGGATGTTGAACACTAACTTGTAAACATATCAATTGTGATGAAATATGGACAATTGGCATTTATTTATGATAATTTGCTAAAAAAAGTACAGATTTTTATATTAATTCATGAGTAATTAAATATAGTCTGTAGTCAAGGATTTTATTAATTAAAGCAACTAAATTTAGTTGACAATATCAAAGTTATTTGGGATAATTGCAGATAAGTTTATTCATTCCCCTAAGTTATTAGCATCATCAATACTTGGGAATTGAAGATTTTTATTTCTCCCTAGAGCTATCGTATTTTAGGCTACTTAATTAAATGCCAATTCAAGATAAAACTGATAGCGTAGCGTGGCGTTCCTCATAGATGATTAGAAGTAAAAACACCGCTAATTTAGGTATTTATAACAGCTAAAAATGCTGGCAACAATTCATACATAAATAATTAGACATATCTCTTTTATAAAAGTAACAGAGAATCCGTCTATAACCATTACGAGTATTTTTCAACATAACACCATTGGAATAAAAATATGGCAGTAAATAAAGAACGCCAATTATTCAACCTAGCTTCATTAAAGTGGAGAATAATTTTGGCAACTTCTCTAATTTTCTCTACAGGTTTAGTATCTTTATACATTTTTCATCAATTAAAAGTAAATTCTCAAACTCAAGCTCCTGCTGTTACTCCCATTATTAAATCTCAACCCCTTCCCGTTAAAGTTGCCGTAACTGCTTTAGGAAGATTACAACCACAAGATAAAATTACTTATTTATCTGCTCCTTCCTTTACCAACAGTTTTTCTACTCGCACACCGTTGATAGAATTAGGAGCAGATAAATAAGTAATTTTATCTTG
>JANMGZ010000588.1:0-2124 GCA_031374905.1 Dolichospermum sp. OTE_70_metabat_362_sub | reverse complement strand
GAACAAAACAGGAACATTTGATTATAAAGAAGCCTGTAGGACTCATCAACTTCCAAAAATAGGCATAGATAGAGTTACCACAGCTACCAACCTTTATCATACAGGCTTTGTTCACTTTGCTAGTGGTGATAACTCCGCAGGTTTATATTTCCTTGTCGAACTTTCTCCAGAAGGTGAAAAATTAGCCGATAAATTGCAAGCAGCTTTACATCTTTTAGGAGAAGAAGGAATAGGAGGAGAACGTTCTAGTGGTGCGGGAAGATTTACTGCTCAATGGTTAGATTTACCAAAAATCTGGCAAGAAGTTGTGGATTTTAAAGATGGTAAATTTCAGACTTTGATAAGTTTATTTTGGGATTCTAACATATCATCAAACTTTCCTCAAAATTCCAGTTATGAAATACAAGAACGAGGTGGTTGGATAGCAGAAAATCAAACACGACGAAAAATGGTAAGAATGTTTAGTGAAGGTTCTGTTTTTACCTCCTCACTTCCAGGAAAATTAGTAAATGTGACACCAGAACAATTTAAAAAACATCAAATTTACCGTAGTGGTATTAGTTTAACTCTACCAATTAAAACCAGAGAGGAAAAAGATAATGACAATTGCTGCTGAATTAGCATTGAGAAAACCAGACTTTTACGAAACTAGAAAAATACAGTTAACCAGTCCTATTTTACATATTGGTTCATCTGTATCTAGGTTAAATCCCTTTGAATATGTACAGACAACGAAAAAAGTCTATCTTCCTAATCAAGAAGCATTAGCTAAAGGGTTATTAAAAAAAGGAGGAAGTTTTCTCAATGACTATATTCAAGCAATTGAAAACAATCAAAATATTAGCAAACTGTTAGAACAAGCATTTGGTAACGAGTGGTGGAAAGCCAAAGATACCAATGAAAATCCCATTTTTCCTGAAAATGCAATTAGTCAAAAACTAGCGGAAAGAGTTACAGATTTACGTCCTATGATTCGCAATGGTATGGGATATTTATTTATCCCTGGTTCATCTATCAAAGGAGCAATGAAAACCGCCATAATGTATCATTTATTAAAACATCCAGATAAATATCAAGTTCCCCAAACTAGCAGAATTAGTGAGATTGAAAAACAACTCAAGCAAAGATTAGGAGAATTAAGTAGTAGACGTAATCAGACATTTGCTGATGATAAACTCATGAATACTTTATTTTCTGATTTTTCCTTAATTTATCAAGGTAAAACATTCTCTGGTACAAGTCAGAACACAGACATTTTACGCTGTTTAAAAGTTAGTGATTCAGAATCATTAATTAAAACGGAAGTTCCTGGAAAAACAGGTAAACCAATTCCTATAAATTTGCCAGCAGTTGTAGAAGTAGTTGTTTCTAGTAGATTTGATGATTATCGAGCGAAATATAAAGCCTCTCTTTATGTAGAAATGGTCAGAAATGTGAAAACAGAATTTACTATCACATTAGACAAAGAAATGCTTTCTTGGTTTAAACATAAACAGGGAATGAAACTACCATTTAATAACATTGATGAATTATTACAAATATGCCAAGAATTTGCTCAAGAACAATGGGATTATGAACATGATTATTGGAGTGGAATAGAAAATAATCCTAATGCTTCTGGTAGAAACTTAGATTTTAGTAATATTGGTGATTTTTACGAACCAGAAAAATGTCCTTATGCAATGCGATTGGGTTGGGGTAGTGGAATGACAGGAACAACAGTAGGATTATGTTTGGATGATGACTTGAGAGCAGAATTAAGAGATATTTGTGGTATTAAAGCACCTGGTTTTGAAGCACCAAAATCTCGAAGAACTATTATGGGTTCTGATGGAGATATTAAGTTTGTACCAGGGTGGGTTAAGTTTAGGAATTTGTAATCTTTCTTAAGTAGTTACTCATGCTAATGATTTAAAATACTTTCCATATAGTGATGGTAGTAATTAACAATGCTAGAATTTATCGAAAAAATAGAGGTTATTGGTTTATATCAGAGGTTTGATATTTTACACAAATTTCAGCCAGGAATTAATATTATTTATGGTATAAATGGAACAGGCAAAACGACGCTTCTTCATATTTTAGCTAATATATTAAATGGGGATTATAGAAGATTCTTTTATC
>JANMGZ010000558.1:0-6867 GCA_031374905.1 Dolichospermum sp. OTE_70_metabat_362_sub | reverse complement strand
CTGGACTGCGCCCAAATTGCCTGGACTGCGCCCAAATTGCCTGGACTGCGCCCAAATTGCCTGGACTGCGCCCAAATTGCCTGGACTGCGCCCAAATTGCCTGGACTGCGCCCAAATTTACTGAGAAATTCTGGAAATCAGATTGCTAATCTCTTGGTAATATTGCGTATTTCCTACCTGGGAATAGAGATCAGCGGATTTACGGAAATCGGCAATTGCGTCTAGCTGATTCCCCAAATGTCGATGTATATCTCCTCTTACTAAATAAGCTAGAGGATAACGTGGTTGTAATTGGATAGCTTGGTCTAAATCAGTTAATGCTGTATCTAATTCTTCGACAAGAAACCGACTCCGACCTCGATTAAACCAGTCCTCAGCTAAATTAGGGTTAATACTGATTGCTTGAGTATAATCTAATATAGCTTTTTGATAATCTTTCAGGGCATAACGAGCATTAGCGCGATCGCTATAAAATACAGCAGACCGGGAATCTAATCGTAAAGCTTCGGTAAAATCACTAACTGCTCCAGTAAAATCTTTGACGATATAACGGCTACTTCCTCGATGATAATAAGCCGCTAAAAAATCTGAATCTATTTTCAATGCTTGGTTATAGTCTTGAATAGCTGTTTGTATATTACCTAACAGCTTGTGAGCATCACCTCGCTTACAGTAAGCCGGGGCAAATTCTGGAGAGAGTTCTATAGCTTGAGTATAATCTGCAACTGCATTAATAAGATCCTGCATAGCTTCTCGCACCACTCCCCGTCCATAATACGCTGTAGCTAAATTAGGATTAATTTGTAATGCTTGATTATAATCAATAATTGCATTTTCATAACTTCCTAATTGATGATGTGCATTCGCCCGAAAACCATATACTAAAACTAATGTGGGATTAATTTGTAATGCTTGGTTATAATCTTTAATTGCATTTTCATAATCTCCCAAATTGCTATAGGCTAAACCCCGTTCAGAGTATGCTTGAATATCATCAGGAACTATTTTTAATGCTTGATTAAAATCAACAATTGCTTGGTGATAATCTTGAAGACGGGAATACACTAAACCCCGATTATAATAAGCTGCACTGAATTGAGGATTAATTTTTAAAGAAAGATTATAATCAGTGATAGCATTTTCATACTTTTGTAAAGCATAATAACTATTACCACGATTATGGTAAGCTTCTGCAAAATTAGGATTAATTTTTATAGATTGATTATAATCAGTAATAGCTTTTGCATAATTACCTAAAATATGAAAAATATTACCTCGATTAATATAACCCATGGCAAAATTAGCATACAATTCTAAAGCTGCATCAAAATTAGCAATTGCTTGTTGATAATTACCACTGTGATAATGATCTAAACCCTGTTGGTGTAAAGCATTAACAACATCAAAATTAATAGTTTTATTCATTTTGTAATTTATCAGCACCCAAAACAGATTCTACCACAGATCCAGATAGATCCCCGACTTCTTTGAGAAGTCGGGGATCTGTTTAATTTATCAGTACAGCTTCATATTCAGACTTTTTAGATAAATCTACTATTTCCCGTTCCATATTATGTAAAGAAGTTAACATCAAATCATCACGATGTTGCCAAACTGCAAATATTTTATTTCTACCATCATTTAAAGTTTCCAAATCAATTATGTAACCATCATTAACTTGTTGTAATTTCAAACCCAACAACCCTAAAAGTCGGCTTAATAACTTAATTTCCGAAACAGATTCTTTACCTCTGACTAAATCAATACCTAAAGCGCGTTTAATGTGTTTACTACTTTGTAAAGCCACATTTTTGAGCCAAATTAAATCAGCATCATGTTCATGAAATACCCTTTCTATTTCCAGAAACTGTAACATTCCTAAAGCCCGCATAGCTTCCACCTTTAGGGTATAAGTTCTTAAATCTGGGAGAAAAACCTGACCTTCACCCCAAAATAACTGCTGACTCCATTCTTGCTGATCTTTAATATGAAAATATTCACTTTCATGAGTTAGGTAATAATGAATTAATAATTGTCCATAATAGCCCTTTTCATCCTGGATTTTGAGTTGGGGAGTAACTACAATTCCATACCTTTGTCTGAGAATGTATTTATTAACTTGATGACGTTCTGGATTACTAAGAGAATGTTTAGTTAATAGCTGTTCATATTCTACATAATCAATATCTTTAGCGGTAGCTACAGAATTTGCTGCTGCTGATTGATTTTGCTGCTTAATTTCTTTGATTTTGCGTTTAATTTCCTTGGCTTTTTGAAGACTTTGTAGCCAATCTTTTTGGACTTTGACGATTTCTACAATTAACCGTTTACGATTTTCTATATCACTAGGTTCAGTGGCAAAAAATGCCAAACGTAAATCACGAAGAATGTTATTTTGCACTTCATTACTTCGCATTTGAATTTGATGACCATCAGTTATTAATCCATCTTGCATTGATTGACGATAAAGACGAATAGAAGCATTTACCCTGGCAGATAATTTTGCCCAAGTGCGTAAATGAATGGGATCATAAACTATAGGTAAATCTACATCTATTTTATGTAATGGACTTAATAAAGCGAGGTTTTCTTTTTGATTTTCTTGATACCAATGAGATAGCAACCGATAATTTGTACTCCCACTCCCAATTAAGCCAATACCCCGTTTAGCACACCAAACAATCCGCGGAACATTATCCCGCACTCTTGCTAAAGCTTGACGGGCTTCTGAGTCAGGAATTACCCCTTGAAAAATGCCATAAACTCGGTCAAAATGTTGAACATCAATACTAATTCCTGTTCCCAAACTAGGGGTAACAAAAACAGTATCATAATCAGTGATTTTTTGATTAATAGCAGCTATCAAATCAACGGCTGCATGGCCAGGTGTATTCGTAGTATGGCTGCTAACTACTAAGGTTTCAGGAAATTCTCTTCTGAGTTTTTGTAACTTTTCTCTTAAATAACGTTCAATGGTTTCACAACTGTAACGTCCACAACGACTATCAGTAGTTACATAGCATTTGCGTCCAGCAATTAAATCTAATTCTAATTGATGAATTAGGGGTGTGGGATTGGGTGAATCATAAAAAGTTGTATCCCAACCTTTTTCTGGTTTCCATTCATTAACAAGTACCCAAGGAGTTAATTTAATTCCTGCTAAAGTCTGTAAATATTCTAAAGATACATCTGATAAATCGGCATCTTGGGCAATTATTAAACCTCCAGTTGTCAGAACTGTAGAAATTAGTTGTTGAAAAATACGAAGAATTTTAACTCGTTTTTGTTTACAGGTATTACTGTTGAGTAAATGCCATAAAGATTGTTCAACTTCATCTAGAATTAATATTGCACCGTGCCAATCTTCGGGTTTTAATTTCCAAATAGAATCTACACATAATCCTAAAGATGGTGTAATTGGTAATGGACAAGTAACAGGTATTTCATCAGCTTCTATACTCCATGCTGCATGGTCAATTCCCCATTTAATCCCGATCTTCTCACATAAAAAACGTCCTAAAATGATTCTGTGGGTAATTAATAAAACTGGTTTATTATATTTTTTTGCTTGGTGAACAATGCTTTGTAGGGCTGTAGTTTTACCTGTGCCTTTGGCTGATTTTACTCCAACTAAGCCAGAGGTAGGAAAGGCTATTTTTCCCAAATAAGGACGGTTAACAGTCAGTGCAGCGGAAATTGTTAACTCTGTGTGGGGTTTGGTTTGGGCAATATAAATATCTAAATCTATACTTTGACGATAAATTTTATCAAAGGCTGTTACACTTTTAGCAATGATAAATTCATCAACTCCTTTTTCTTTTCCGGGAAGTTCGACAACTTTAACAGGGCAGTTTTGTTGTTGAAATAAATAACCAAGTTGGGAAATAGCGTTATTCACAGCCGCAATTTTTTTGGCTTGAGTTTCAAAGTCAAAACAAATATAAAAATCGCGTTTTGTGGTGGTGAATACTGCTAAATCAGGGATTAATTGCCGACGGGTAACTTTGCCAAATTCATCTTTAATAACTCGATAACCGCTATTAATACCAGGAATAGCAATCGCAACATATCCTTGAGTTAAAAGTGCGGCCGCTTTTTTCACACCTTCACAAATAACAATGGATATTTTATTTTGAATTACCCATGACCAAAAACCTTCGGCTTCACCATCATGATTAATAGTGATATTTTTCGGTAAACTTATGTTGTAACGTTGGCCAACTTGTTGCCAAATTTCTAAGGATATGCGTAAACAAAATATGCGTGTGGGTGTGCTAGGCGGATGTTCATATTTAATTGATTTACCCTTTTGATTTTGTCGCGGTTGGTTGGGTTTAAAACATCCCCATTCCATCTTCTGCCAGTTATTAAGGGGGTCTAATCCAGAACACCACCAACCACCTTCTGTTACATGGGTGTAACGCTGTAACCAAGCATTTTTAATCATCCCTGTATTGGTGCGAGGGAGTTGATCGGAAATCAGTAGGCATTCATAAGCATTGATGCCTTGAAGCGATTGAAAATTCAAATTAATTAAGTCTAAGTTTATACCACTACTCTTGACTAACTCTTCAAGGTGTTGTGGGTGTAGTGAGTGGAGATGCATAAGCTGAAGCAGCTAAGGAATATAACAAGATTCAAACTTTAGCATGGCTCGGCTGGTTTTTTATAAAAGAATTTTTCAAATTTCAGTGTTATATTTTTAACTTTGTTTAGATAAATACTTCTGTGAATATATCAAGGTGTGGTTATGGCTATGCAACGGTAAAAACAATAAGTTTGTATTGTAATATTTACACCTATATAATTTTTATTTATAGGTATTACCTGTGAGGTTAGTTCACCCAAAGACCTGGTTTATGGTCATGGCAAAAGTATAGGTATGAGCTACCACAATATATCGAGCTACTATAATAATGTTAAAAAGGCTGTAGAAATTTTGGAGGAAATAATCAAGTAACTAATATAGCGGTAATCACGCTTGGTGTAATATAGGTGCAATACAATACAATATAATAGAGGGCGCAGGCCCTGCGCCCCTACCAATTCAGATAGAATGTGCTGTATTCATTAATGTTGCTACGAATCTTAAACCAAATTCTTCTTCAAAAATGCCTTTTTTGTAATCTAAACTCCACATTTCTAAGGCACATTCATCTTCAATTAATAATGGAAATATGGACATTTTAAATTCTTTGAAATTAGGAACATATTCACATTTAACATGAGAAATAGCACCTATTTGTCTTCTGTCTAAAGCAACGGCTAATCTTAAAATTGCGCTGAGTTGATTAACCATTGTCCGATGTTCTTTGTGCAGTAGATTTCGATAGCTTTCATGCTTTTTCTTGGGTGGAGATTTGCGGTGATAACGGGCTATATTGGCGATGATTTCGATTTCGGTTTCGTTATAACCGAGTAATTCGCCGTTTCTAATTAAATAGTATGAATGTTTGTGGTGTGATGAATGGCTGATATAGTGACCACAATTGTGTAAAATCGCAGCAGCCCATAGTAATTGGCGTTGATCTGCACCCCAATAATGTAATTGTCCTTTGGTTTGGTCAAATATATTCAAGGCAAAATCGGTAACGCGTTCGCTATGTTCTAAATTGGTTTGATATTTTTTGGCAGTTTTTAATACACTGCGTTCTCGAATGGAACTTTGAAACCGCAGTCTGTTGTCAATGAAGCCATGTGTCAGCATCCAGTCTACAATCACGCCTTCCCGAAGAGAACGTTCACAGACTATTACGGATTGTACTCCTAACAAGGTCATTGCTTCTTGTAAAATTACTGCTCCTGCAAGTATCACTTCTGACCTTTTTTCGGGCATCCCAGCGATCGCCGCCCGTTCTACATTTGTCATCTTGCGTAAGCGATTTACCCAAGTTCGCAAGTCCTGGAGACTGAATTGATAGCCGTTGAGAGTAGAAGGAACAAGACCTAATTTTTCCCGCGCATGGATGGTAGCGATGGTTTCTATTGTCCCAGATGTGCCGATTAACTGGGGAGAATCGCCAATTTTGAGTTTTCTTTGCACTTCTTCTACGGAACGTTCTAGCATCCCTCTAGCGTAAGCCTGGAGGTATTTAAATTCGGTTTCGCTGATGGGATCTGAGTTAACTAATTCTCCGGTTAAACGGACTGCACCGACTTTGGTACTGGTAAGACTACGAGGTTCTTCACTGTCTCCTAAAATCAATTCTGTTGAACCACCACCAATATCAATAATGATGTGCGGTTTGTTGTTAAATTCCATCCCCGACAATACACCTAAGTAGATGCGACGGGCTTCTTCAGGGCCGGAAATCAAGTCAACGCTTAAACCAACTTCAGTTTCGACTTGATGGAGAAAATCTTTACCATTGGGAGATTCACGGACGGCACTTGTCGCCACAGCAACAATACTATTTACTCCTAAGCTATCAGCAAGGGTTTTGAATCTTCCTAAACAAGCGATCGCTTTACATATCACTTCTGGTTTTAATTCGCCAGTAATTAAATCGCGATCGCCTAATCTCACTGTTTCCTTTTCTCTAGCAATAATGGTAAAAGATGGTAAAATGGCTTCAATTTTTACCACCACCATGTGCAAAGAGTTTGTACCAATATCAATGGCTGCAATCATCTGGTTTTCCTGAACTGATTGACTGGGCGACTTTTCTGTATTAGCCGAGACTAAATTTACCATCTTGTTTTTTTTGGGAATAGATGAATAGGGACTTTAGGACAAATAGCAAATAACGATATTCTATAAATGTAAAGATATGTTAAATCAGCAAATATGATAGAGACACCAAAAACCAACCAAGAACCATTATGGCTTGTAATTATGCGGCTGCTGCGCTGGAATAAACAGGAAGG
>JANMGZ010000541.1:0-5497 GCA_031374905.1 Dolichospermum sp. OTE_70_metabat_362_sub | reverse complement strand
GCCCAGGCAACACCAAACCCAAACACATCACCATTAGCATCTGGAGCAGCGACAAAAGGTAAAGTGTTAGCTCCCGTTTGACCGTCTAGGGGTACGTTGCGAGCAGTGGTGGTGGGATTATTATTAATATTGCCTAAATTTGTTCCAGGAGTGCGAGGATCAACTACTTGTAAACCACCAGCATCGCTATCAGCAGCAGTCACCATCAAGGTGTTGGGATACTTCTTAATGAAGTCCATTGCTACACCAATGGCTGCATCTGTGCGGCGCAATCCTTCTAAAGTTCCAGCCGCGTTGTTGTTATTCCCGAAGTTGTCTGTACCTTCCTCTTCCACAATGGCAATAGAACCATTTTTGAAGTTGGGGTGTTTTTCCATCAACTTCTGGGTTACATCCAACATCTCGGCAATGGTGGGTGCTGTAGCCAGATATAGTGGTAAATTGTTGGCTGCTAAAACTTCTTCAGGTCGGTCATTAAAAGTATGGATAAATGCAAATACACCTAATACTTTAGTTGGTGGTACAGGTAAGGCAAGTAACGCATTAAGTTGTTCTTCAGTGTAAACAACTGTATAGCCCTTAGTTTTTGCTAATTCAATTAGGTTTTCGGTAGGGCGTACTAGAGAATTGGTACTCAAAGCATCTAATTGAGCCGCAGTACCGTGAAAACCATTTGTACCAACAGGTAGAAGGTTTAATTCACCACCACTCATAATAAAGTCAACACCTGAGTTAATTACCTGTTTGGCAATTTCCGCAGATTGGGCGCGAGGTACGGTGATACTTCCATTCGCATTAGTAATTTGTTGTGTCTTGGCAACAAAGGCGGCTGTACCAGGCTCAAAAATAGCTCCAGATTGAACTAGGGCGGTAACTTTACCTGCATCTCTAGCTTCTTCAACAATGGTTTTGGTAGTTCCAGAAAGGGATGTGATGGGTAAATTCCCTAGTTCATAACCAAAAGACTCAGCATAAACCTTAGCACCTGTAGCGTGGGTAACAGCACCAGCGTTAGATGTGCCGCCCAACTGGTTTTCCATGTGACCCAGATACACACCAGCATTGGACATCTTGTCCCAATTCAACCGTCCATCAGGACCCTTATCTATAAATCTTGCAAAGGCGAAGTGAGATGGACTAGTTCCATCTGGGTGCATGAAAATGACATGATTACCTGTTGTCATAAAACCTCTCAATCGGCTAGTTCAGTTTTTGCAAGTAATATTCAAATAATCATGCTTGTGTTAAGAAAAGTTACAACAACAGGTTAAGACTAATTTATTTATTTCTTAAGTTTTTGGTTCTACCGCTCCCTTTATCAAAGGATAAGCAAATCAAAAGAGGTAGATAGACGAATTTCTGTCAAGAAAACAACTCAACCCTAGATAGAGTAAGGGTTTAGTGGTGCTTTTTGAGCTTGAATTTGCCTAACTACCGTCAATGCTGAATAACTAACTCCCGCAGTTCCTTCTCCAGGATGAGTAGAATCACCAACTAACCACAAATTATTAATGGGAGTCCGATTAGCAAAACCAAATGGTCCAAAGGTAGGAATTCTTTGACCAATACCGCCGACAATTCCCTTTTCTCTGCCTGTATAATTAGCAAAGGTACGAGGTGTGGCTGCTTCTACATAAATGATAGTTTCTGGTTTTAAATAGAAATATTCAGAAAGTTTGGATATTGCATCTTGAGTAAATCTTTGTTTTAACTCTTCATAATCTTGAGTTTCCCACCAGGGAGTAAAATCAACAAAGGAAGAAGCGATAATTGTGGCTTTTCCTGATGGTGCGCGGCCATCTCCTTCATGACTCACAGATACAAACAGAGAATTATTTTCACCAATGGGTTTATTGATATCATATAAAAATTGTAAATGCGGTGGACAATTAGGAGGAATTGCACTTTTATCTACACCTAAATAAATTACAAATGCACCGGAAGCTGGTGAAAGTTTATCTACTCTTTGTTTATATCCAGATGGGGCATTTTCTCCTAATAATTGGACTAAGTTCTGAACGGTGACGTTAGCAACTATATGATCTGCTGATTGAGTCCAAGTTTCCCCGGTTTTCTGATTTTTAATAACTACAGCTTTAGCTTGGTTATTTTCAACTTGGATTTTTTCGACGGTGTGGCGCATTAATAGCTTACCACCATCTCGTTTTAAGGATTCTACCAAGCGATCGCTCAATATTTGCATACTCCCTTGGAGATGAAATAACCCTTGGGGTGATTGGGATACACTCAAAGCCGTAGCTGCATAAAGTAAAGCCGTTTCTTCGGCACTAACTTGAGAATATAATTTAAGTTGTAAATCTAAAAATGTCCGCAGTCTTTTGTCATTTCCTAAACCATATAATCGCAAAGCATCCCCCACAGTAAATAACGTGAAAGGTGCGGTAATAAATGTACTTGGACGGACGGCTTTAATTAATTGTCCTAAATCCCATAAATTTCGGGGTGGTAAAACAGGATCACGTCCTTGAAATTCCCAACTAGCATTAAATAAAGTGGTTAATAATTGCCAAAAAGGTTCACTTCTCGGAAACTGTTTTTGACGTTCTTCTTGCCATTTTTGAGGATCACGCCAGACATTAATCGCTGTGGACTCTCCAGGAAGATATACCGCACAAGCTGGGTCGCAAGGTGTAGCTGCGGGTAATTCTATATTCAATTCGGAGAAAATGCGGTGATGAATTCCCCCAGGTTCTAAACCTGCTACTTGCGTCGCACCAACATCAAAGGTAAATCCTTGACGTTTAAAGGTGGAAGCGCAACCACCAGGAACTATGGCTTGGTCGAGAACCAGGACGTTATAACCTCTATGTGCTAATAATGCTCCGGCAGTAAGTCCACCTATACCCGCACCAATGACGATAACGCGGGATTGATTTTTTGGATCAGAGAGATTTGACATAATTCTTAATATTACTAATTATTATTTTACAATAAATCAATCTATAAAATTAAAAGTTAGATCCCCGACTTCTCCCAGCAGTCAGGGATCTGGATATTATTAATCAAGTATAAGCACTGCATATTCACTGTTTTTTAATAGGTTTTTAGCCAGGTTTCTACCTGCAAATTAGGTATAATTTATTAAGTCGCAGAAGACGGCAAAAAGTATATTTACGTTAAAAGTGACAACAATTATTTAATGTCCAAATGGAGAATAGGAGACTCGAACCCCTGACCTCTGCGGTGCGATCGCAGCACTCTACCAACTGAGCTAATTCCCCTTAGCAGTGCTGAAGTTAAAAACTCTAACACACACACCATATCTTAACACTCAGGAATGACAGATTTCACATCTTTTTCTAAAAAAACTTCTTGTACCCGCTGTAAATCTAAATCAATCAAATAATCAATTGTCCAGTTAGCTTGACGATGTAGCATCTGGAAAGGGTACGTATTCGCTACTCCTACTACTTGCATTTGAGCGCGTTTGGCAGCTTGGATGCCTACAAGAGTATTTTCAATCACTAAACATTCATGAGGTTCTAACTTTAATTCTGGATATGCCTGATTTAAGCGTTCAATAGCCAGTAAATAGCCTTCTGGGTTAGGTTTATTGCTGCTGATATCATCTCCCGATACAATCACAGGAAAGGATTCAGCTAATTTAGCAGATGTCAATACCATTTCTATTTCTGGGGATAAAGCATCACTGACTAATCCCAATTTGAGATGACGGGAACGAATCTGAAAAATCACATCTTCAATACCAGAATACAAAGGCAATTTTTCCAGCTTGTCTAATTCTCGCACATAAGCTTGAGCTTTGCGGGTGAGTAACTGAGTCATATAGGCTTCTGTTACTACCCTACCACGATTTTTCAGCAGGTTTTGTAGATACGCTCGTGAGCTTATCCCTAAAAAAGCTTGACGTTCTTGTACCCGTTGAATTTGAAGATTTTCCTGTACAAGAATTTCATCTATCAGTTGGATATGGATTAGTCCATCTTTAATAATGACACCATTAAAATCAAATAGAACTGCCTTTAAACTCATAGTGCAAACTGGAAACAATCCTCCAGATTATTATGATTTATCAGAGTGAATTACCGGAATACATTCAAGATTAACCTATTTTTGGAGATATTAGGTTGACAGAGTGGCAATCAATGTAGTATACTTGTAGTACAAACGAAATTGTATCTAAAAATTTCGTGCAGAAACTCCACCCATGAGGAGTTTCCACTAAAATCTCAAATCCCCAATTAAAATTATGCCCTACGAACAATTAGGAATTACCACACCCCATCCCGTTTTATCTTGGGCAAATCATTCATTAGGCTCAGATGAAACTAAAATGGCTAAGAATGTAGCCTCATTACCATTTGTATTTAAGCACGTGGCTTTAATGCCCGATGTTCACTTAGGAAAAGGCGCATTAGTTGGTTCAGTTATTGCTACTAAAGATGCCATTATTCCTGCGGCTGTGGGGGTAGATATTGGTTGCTTTATTGGAGAAACTTTAGTTCCTTTAACAGATGGTAAATCATATCCAATCAAAGAATTAGCAGATGATAACCGAGAATTTATTGTTTATGCTTGTACACCAACTGGAAAAATCATAGCTGCTAAAGCGACTGCTAAATTAACCATAAAAAATGCTCCTCTTATCAAAGTAATTTTAGATAATGATGAAGAGATTATCTGTACTCCAGATCACCAATTTATGCTTCGAGATGGCAGTTACCAAGAAGCACAATTAATGCAATCAGGTACTTCTTTAATGCCTTTTTACTCGAAGGTTGATAAAGATGGTTATACACTCATATCTCAACCATATTCTGGAAGATGGCAAAAAGCACATTGGATGGTTGCTCGTTCTGGTTTATTAGGTAAAATTCCCAAATTTGAGGGGCAAACAACAGTTATTCATCATTGCAATTTCCATGAATCAGATAATCGTCCAGAATATACATATAATCACAAAGTTGTAGATGTAATTCCTCTAAATTACACGGAAAATGTGTATTGTTTGACAGTACCAGAACATCATAACTTCGCTCTCAAAGCAGGGGTATTTGTTCACAATTGCGGTATGAGTGCGATTAAAACACCATTTACAGGTGAACAATTAGAAGGCAAATTAAAGAAAATTCGCCTGGATATTGAAGCCGCAATTCCCACCGGATTTAATGAAAACAAAGATGTTGAAAAAGCAGTAACTAACTGGCAACGTTGGCGCAATTTTTCAGATTTACATCGAGGAGTGCAAGATTTAGAAAGTAAAGCGATGAAACAAATGGGTTCTCTTGGTGGGGGTGAAAGATTGCCCCATCTTACAGTAATGTAGGATTAAAAACTCGTCCAAATCGGTGAAGGCTGCGATCGCCAATACCGAGGGAAGCGGTAAAACGCCCCGTAGAGAGTAGAGGGACTTGGGCATCCTAATATATATTAGGATGAAGGTGTACTCCGAACTATACCGAACTTGAAGGTATAGAATCAAGCAGAAATGACTTGATCGATTGCTACTTTTATT
>JANMGZ010000539.1:0-2249 GCA_031374905.1 Dolichospermum sp. OTE_70_metabat_362_sub | reverse complement strand
AATGCTAAAACCTGAATTTTTAGCAGTTGTGAGTAATCGGCAATTTTTAGCCCGGATGTTGACTAATTTAAAGTATATTTATCTTCAAAAACAGGATTTAGAAAGAAGTTTGAGAACAGTAGAACGGATTTTGCTGTTATTTCCGGAAGCAAGTTTTGAATTAAGAGATAGGGGTTTATTGTATTATCAACTTGGGCATTTTTCTCAAGCGGTGGAAGATTTACAAATTTATTTAATTAAAGTTCCTGATGCTAGAGATGCAGATGTAATTCGTCAATTACTTGCTAACCTGAGTTCGATGTAAATCTGAAATATTCCCAGATAAATATTCATCCAAAATCCTGTAAATTCTCTAATCCTGAGTCTCCTGATTCTGACAACTAAGAATGTACAGGATGAAGAAAAAACTCATCTTGAAAAGCTGAAATATTTCCAGATAAATACTCATACAAAATTCTGTAAATCCTCTAATCCTGGATATCCTGATTCAGACAAAAGAATTATTATCATCTAAACAAACCAATTCTCAAGCTGAATATCTTTAAAATCAATAAAATCCGAAATATAGAATTTCCTTTTCACCCTTACAAGTCTATTTTACTAAAAATATACTTAACTGCATCCTTCCACATATTCCACTTCTGGTAGTTTACCCGCTCTGTACCTAATTACACGCTGACCATCAGTTTCAAAAACGATGCGATAGTTTTGTTCACCTTTATTTTTGGGGATAAAAGTTAAATAATTTCCCTTTATATATGTATGGGGTGTAACTTTAATTTGTCCAGGGTAAAGTGATTTAATTCGCGCTTCGGTATCACCAACTTTTGCACCAGAAACAGTAGTAATTTTAGGATTATCTACATCTACTCTAGCAATAACATCGCTGGTAATATATTGAAGACGACTCTTAGCATCATCTTTTGTGACCATAAATGACACACCTTTAAGTTCTCCTTCTGTTTGCAGAGAGTAACAACTATCACTTCCAGCATAGCCAATAGATAAACGAGTATTAGCCGCAGCAGCAGCTTCAGGAAGATTCATCCCTATTTTTACTGGACCAATACCATTGATAGTTACTTTAGCTTGACTGGTGAGTTTTGTCTGTGCAATCACTGTTCCGACAGTGACAGCAAAAACTGTGACGGTGACAGTTACAAAAGTTAGTAATTTGGCTTTGTTTTTCATTTATTTCTGTATTTATGCTGGTGGGATAACGAGTATAACTTTTATCGCGTGTTTTTTAGTGATACTTGGATTACATCGTCTAAATACCACTTTAGCAGCTTTTGGAGGGTAAACTTTTAAATTGAATTTCATCAATTTTGGTGCGTTACGCAAAGCTTGCACACCCTACTGTCAGAATCAAGATATCCAGAATTTAAGGATTTTCAGGATCTAGAAAAAAACTCATCTTGAAAATCTGAAATATTCCTAGCTCAATATTCATATAAAATCCTATCAATCCTCTAATCCTGGATATCCTAATTCGGACAAGTTAAAAAATCCTCTTAATTCTCTAATTTCAAAAATGTTGGAAAAAGTGAAACCAAATATTATAAAATTGATGATCAGTTGTTAAAATCTTAATAAAAGAGGTAATTTTATGGAATTAGGATTTGAACGGCATAAAGAAATGCTGCCAGAATATGATTTGACAGGTGGTGTAAGTTTCATAATTGTCATGACGACCAATCCAAAATATTAAAAATCAGGAGAAATTGATGAACAGTTGTATTTTAATGGCAGAAATTTACGATAATCCCCAACTGCGTCATACACCAGATGGGTTAGAAGTTACGGAAATGATAGTTCATGTAGCGGGAGCAAAACCAGATGATCCTTCCCATCCTTTAAAAGTCGTAGGTTGGGGAAATTTAGCAAAAGAGATTCACCAAAGTTATCATCAGGGCGATCGCGTTATTATTGAAGGGCGCTTAGGCATGAATACAATTGATCGCCCCGAAGGATTTAAGGAAAAACGCGCAGAATTAACAGTCCAAAGGATTCACGCCATCGGACAAGGTACTTATACAAGTTCACCACCAGCAGCCACAAGAACCACACCAGCCAATGAAACCCCTGTAGCGCCACCAACCTACAGCCAGACTAATTATGAATCAAACTATCCCACATCAGCCCCACAGGTAACAGCCCCGCAACCAACATATCAACCTGCACCTGTTCAGTCTCCATCCTCTGTAGGAGTTACGCCAGAACCCGATCCAGATGACATCCCGTTTTAG
>JANMGZ010000523.1:0-3872 GCA_031374905.1 Dolichospermum sp. OTE_70_metabat_362_sub | reverse complement strand
GGGTGAAAAGCTTAGATTGAAAAGCTTCAGTTTTGTCCCCAAAACCCCATCTTATATACTACTAACTTGCCCCACTATTTAAAATGTATTAAAAAATTCACTGGACTAACGCAAGTATATCTCTATGAGTTTTTTTGTTTGCACATTGTGTAAAAAAATTAGGTCTATTAGGACCTAACGCAAATTAGGCTTATTAGGCTATTAAGCATAATTCTGTAAGTCTAAAATAATTCTTCCTAAGTCGCAGAGCAGTGACGGGGAAACGAGGCATCGGATGATCTAAGGCTAGGCAGTGCCGGAGATCGTCCGGACCAGTGACGGAGAACTTCTCCCACCATCCCTCCCCTACCCCCTACATATACCACCCTGCAGCTGAGTATAATATTTTCTATACAAGGATAGGTATAGTTGTAATATGCTACAGTTAAACGGTGTTGATCAATTGACACAAGCAATGATTTATTTTGCGGGTTGTGGGGGACGCGTTCCTCTCGGTCTCTATGGTAACGACGACCCTGGTTATAGGTTTATGGTATGCATATTTTCACATCAAAATTAATAATAATCAAATCACTCAAAGACCAAAATTCGAACCAAAAATGACAACATTTAATAAATCAGTTTTGTTTATCTTCGTTCGCCAGGCGCCGAGTTACCTGTTCTATTCAACCGCGCAGCTGAAGTTCTTGAACGAAGCAGCTACTGACGGCGTCGTCAGCTAACTCAATTATTCATGAGGGCGGAGTCACTAGCCGCCAGCGCGCACTAGTCCCGCCCCTGTGACTAACGCGTCCTTGGCTAGCGCGTCAGTGCGCCCACTCTTGCTACAACACACGGCCGATCTTTGCTACCTGCTTCCTTCTGATCGCCGCACATTCGCACAGGATTACTATGGAAAAACGGATCGAGACGGAGAGGCGCGGGAGACCAGTGGAAGAGGTTAGTACAAGGATCTTACCAGTACGTTTATTTCATTCTTTGCTCTTATTGTATAACGCATGCGCGGGACAAAGCGATCTAGGCTAGCATTTGCAGTGTAACACTGGCCGGCATTACGCCGCCTGGTTCGCCGATCATGGTGGTCTACCGATGGGACTGACCACACTGGAGACCCTAAGTGGGGATTGGGGTAGTGGAGGATCTTGGGGATTGTTGGGAAATGATCCTGGGGTGGGTACAGTTGGTAGATGGAAGGCAAATTATAAAATACGCACTACGTAGACATGGTGAAGGACTCTACGCTTTGTATTGAACGCCGCACTGTGTGTTGTGGCGCGGCTTGTAGCGGCGTCAGTTTGTACTCGCGCGCCTAGCCTAGTCGGCGGGCTGGCGGCTCGACCCACCAGCCAATGGGCGCAGGGCTTAGCGCACCAATCGTGGGCGTGGTTAGATTGTGAAATGGTTTTATTGTCTTGCATTGTAATAGTTAATAAATCAATTTAGATCGTTGTTTCTTTGTTGGAGCACAATAGGATTGCTTTTCGGTCACTGTTCGAACTCGCAGAATGTTATTAGCGCGTATGCCTACAGTGAAATCATTAGAAATTTGTATTAGCAAATGCCAGATTATGGCTTCGTAAACGTTTGGAATTGCCCGGTGCCTGCCTGCATGCTGTAAAACCCCCAACCATGCCTGATCATGGGCGGAGTTTTAATTCATCGGTGTTGGGCTGTTCCTGAAATATTTGCAACATTGGGCTTATAACTGTAACAATCATAGACTTGTTAGCGCTCAATTCTGATCATGCTAATGAGGAACCTGAGCTTCCGGTTCATGGTTACCCCGTCAGAGCGTTGCGTATAAAGCTTAGAATGCCAAGGAAGCATAGCGATTTTTGTCAAATTAATTTTCTTTTGCTAAAATACTATTCAAATAATTTTGTATATGCCACTATGTGTTATATGTTATTAATACGCATTGATGAATTTATTACCTAATTATAGTAAGAAATGAAAGAAATAAAAATTGAACGAATCATGAATGTTTGTTCACACCAGAATTAAGTTAATCTATGTTTAGTTTGATAGAAAAGTTTCTATAATAGTGAACCTGAAGCAAATTTTTGTTTAAATTCATTAAATTAAATAGTAATTCTTGTACAAATCATGTTGCTGTTTCAGCATTCAGTTTTAATTGTAATCATTTTTTAAATTACAACTTCGTGATAACATTAATTCAACCAATCACAAGTTTTCCCGCCACAATAAAAGGCCCAGATATCTTATAACTGACAGACTATCTATTCTATGCTCACCTTTTCAATTATTTTTTCTTCTTGTTTAAGACAATATTTTTCCATTACATTATTTCGCATTTTTTGCAATTGCTATTAATTGTCTTAATTTGGCAGTCTTCTCACTCAATAGTTATAGTGAATTGGTTTTTGCACCCACAGTTATTGAAAGTTCGTAGTTATTTTTTATATATCATTTTGAGTTCCATTACACTGATTAGACCAAACCAATGAACAGGGATCATGTGACGCTTCAAGATGCAGTCTACCTTGGCCGGACGCATATTTACGTTTCCAAGCATGGTGATGTTATGATCGCCCAATTGGTTAGCGATTCGCCTGTGATTGGTTGGTCGGATTGGTCCTATGTATTGCTAAGATGTAAACTGTAAAAAATTAAATATTTATTTTTAAAATGATCCAAACCCCTGACCCTTAACTCTTATTCCTAATCCCTAGCCTTACTCACCCATCCAAAAAGGATTGTTTGAAAACAATTCAAACAAAATTGATGTAAGAAAGCCACCATAAATTAAATAAGATTTTGCTTCAATCTACGTGACTGAAAACCACATAATGAACAAACCAATCAGAATTCGACAAGCCTGTTCAGAATGTTGGAAGTGATAAATATGCTAGCCGGACAGCTAAAATTGAAGTTAAGATGAAGCAAGTTGATGAACTTAATGGTGCTGATGATTCTGAGATATCTAAAGAATACTGTGTAAGTATTAAATATCAAGAAAAATCCACTGCTATTTAATTTAATAGTATTTGTTTGTATCATTTTTTAGATTCATAAGTTGAATCTTGACAACTGTCGATCTGCAGAGATTGAAGGTTTGACGGATGAATACAAAAACCTGATTTCGCTGAGCTTAGTAAACATCGGTCTCACAACTCTCAAAGGCTTCCCGAGCCTACCAAAACTGAAAAAGGTGGTATTTATGACAACAAAATATTGTTAAAATGTTGTGATAAAATAATCATCTAATTTTTTTTAAATTTGATTCATATTTGTAGTATCAAAAATGATTGCAGATTGATTTGAGTAGGATAAATTTGAAGTGATTCAATGTGAGTATGCCTATTAGTATAGGCAGTGTCAAAGGTGTTTTAATTAGGAATATTGTGTTGATAGTATAGACAGCTGAATCTTCTACTGTTGTCGATGAATTCACTTCATTACTAAGATGTGTAAAATGTGAAAGTTGTTCTTCTAATAATTCTTGTACCTGGTGGACCCAAACATATTGCATTATACAATTTTTAATTTGACAGCAGCTGTGAGTTGCTTAGCAGTACCAATGTGTAGTATAATAGCATTTTTGATAGCAGTTATCAGAGAAATTTACACAAAGTAGAGATTGGTGAGCAGCTGGATGAATGACCATTCAGCTCTTTAAAGCAGTACGCTTTTGTGCTCCTTGGGTGCTCCATGATTGCTGACTTCCTGTACCTTGTAACAGTGAGGTGTTAATATCTGTGTTATCATTCTTTAAACTAGCTATTTCCTTGATGTGGTCTTTAAAGCATCTTTCTAAAATGAAAAATGTTAATTTTGTGTATAAAATATACACATTACAATGTCATATACTTTTTTATTTTGGGGGGGGGGGGGGGGGGGGGGGGGGGGGG
>JANMGZ010000456.1:0-9068 GCA_031374905.1 Dolichospermum sp. OTE_70_metabat_362_sub | reverse complement strand
TATTCTAAAACGCGGCGGGGGTCAAAAAACCAACCATTTTTTTGTTGAGCATAGAACATATTGTTTCCGTCTACAAAAATAGACAGACGATTCATTGGAGAACCCATAAAAATTTACACCTAATAATAGATAAGAATGTTACAGGGAAGAATAGATTATAGCAATTATCAAGTGGTAATTTCGCTAATATCTTTAAGGTACATAATTATGTATAACCATTATCTTACCTCTTTTAAAGCCAGAATTTGGACAAAATATCCAAGTTGAGATCCTAATTATTTAACTTGTTTCACCTCTGGCACTTATTAAAGATGTTATCTGATCAAAATCTAACAATAAAATTGACCTAGTAACAGCATTGTGAACTAGATAATATTTAATTTTACTCCTAAAGGGGTATGGTATAGGATTTTGAGCAGAGAATAGGCTGATATCCATCAAGCGATTTTTCATCAACTATAGGGATGACTTAAGAGGATTATCAATACTTCAGGAGCGATAAAACTATTGAGGATACTGATCTAGGATATCCTAAATGAACACCTATAATCTGACTACTACTCTATGACATCAGTTTTAATCAGTCGATGATTTTGAATATAAATTTTTATGACAATTAACCTGATCTGCCATGACAGAAAGAGTTAAATTATACAAAGGTACAAATTTATTTGCATGGAATTTTTCTAGTAAAAGAGGGCTTGCTGATAGCGTAGCGTGGCTTTAGCCATAAAAGTCTTTTCGTGAAAGCAGGCAGGAGTTTCTCCTTCGGAGACGCTACGCGAACGGTGTTAGGAGTGAAATTTAAGAGAAGCTCACATCAGCACAGAGCGACAAAGACTTTCTCCATAAAATGGCAATTTCTGGAAAAGAAGCCCGCGAAACGGAAGATTGGCTGATTGTTGGAGTTGAATCAGTTGCTCTTCACCCGGAAAAGGTCAAATCTCTTAGGCAAGAAATTGATATTATGATCAGAATTTTGGTAACTATCACCAAACACCAAACACCAAACACCAAACACCGAACTCCGAACTCATCATTTAGTCGTATTTGGAATTTCTAAATTTTGTTTTTCTGGTTTAGGATAAACAGATACCCAATCTAAATACCGAATTGGCGGAAATAACTCTACTTTTGCGATTGATGCAGGAAGTTTCTTTAAATCCAAGGACTTGATTTTGCCTATGGCTAAACCAGCAGGAAACTTCTGACTATAAGTAGATGTAGAAACTAAATCGCCTACTTTAACATTAGGAACTTTCTCATAAAACTCTAACACTCCTTCAGATGAAGCATCACCCTGCAAAACCCCTTTAGCTGATGTGCGGCTAACAGTCACACCTACTTGACTTTTTAGATCACTAATTAATAATACACTGGTAGTATTAGCTGTCACACTTTCGGCTAAACCTACTAATCCACCATCGGCTGTAATAATAGAACCTTCTTGAATACCTGATGTATTCCCCCGATTTAAAATCACTTGCTGCCACCAATGATCCGCACTACGTCCCACTACCCGTGCTACAATCGGTTTTTGTGGTAGTGTTTCTTTTTCTACGTAACCCACCAAGTTTTTTAATTTTTGATTTTGGCTTTCTAGATCGGCTATGCGAGTCTGTAACTCTAAAAATCTAGCATCTTTAATACTTTGCTCAGGAATAGTTCCTGATTGGAGCATTTGTAATGGGCTGGTTAGGACTTGATAAATCTCGCGTAATAATGCACCTTTTGTTTCTCTGAGAGTCCAAGCACTACCTACAACTAAAGCTAATAACCCTATTTGTAATCCTTTGTGTTCCCACCAACGTTTGAGAATAAACATAGTATACCTGTATATATTTTTATAAATTACTGAAGACTTGCACAAATATGGCTTAGTTGCAGATTTTCAGCTAAAATCCCGTTTACTTGGACTTAAAATAATGGATTCTATAGTTATTAATAAATACAGAACCCATATATTGCTAACTTATAGCCAGGAAAAAGGCAATCAGACATCAATTTATCATCAAATTAGCCCACAACAGGATTTTATTTTGGGATCTTGCCAGACTAATTGCTGTTACATATTAGGGTAATGCCCGCTGAATACTCGCATAGAATGCTTGAAATTTTCTAATACACGACCTGTTCCCAGCACTACACAACTTAACGGATCTGCGGCAATATGGGTAACAAGTCCTGTCTCGTGGCTAATTAATGTATCTAAACCTTTGAGTAATGCGCCACCTCCTGCCAACATGATTCCGCGATCAATAATGTCCGATGCCAGTTCTGGAGGTGTACGTTCTAGTGTTCGCCTAACTGCTTCGATAATTACGGACAGAGGCTCTACCATACTTTCCCTAATTTCCGGGCCTTTAATGGTGACAGTTCTAGGTAAACCAGATAGTAAATGCAAGCCACGGACTTCCATCACACTATCGTTATCATCTGCGGTTGGGTAAGCAGAACCGATTTTAATCTTAATATCCTCAGCAGTCCGTTCACCAATTACCAAATTATGAACTTTTTTCATATATTGAGTAATCGCTTCGGTCAATTCATCACCGGCAATGCGGACTGACTCGCTGATTACTGTACCTTGAAGACTTAATACCGCTACTTCTGTTGTCCCACCACCGATATCAATAATCATGTTACCAGTAGGTTCTGCAACTGGCAGTCCCGCACCAATAGCCGCAGCAACTGGCTCATCAATCAAATATACTTCCCTAGCTCCAGCTTGATTGGCTGCATCCATAACAGCGCGTCTTTCTACTCCTGTAACACCACTAGGAATACCAATTACAATCCGGGGTAACATTAAAGACCTGCCTTCATTTACCCTCTGAATAAAGCTTTTTAGCATTAATTCAGCGGTATCAAAGTCAGCAATTACCCCGTCACGCAGGGGACGCAAGGCAATCACATTACCTGGTGTACGACCAAGCATTTTTTTGGCTTCTTCTCCTACTGCCAGCGGTATTTTCAGATTTTGATCAATAGCAACGACGGAAGGTTCTTGAAGGACAATTCCTTTACCAGATACATAAACTAGGGTATTGGCTGTACCGAGGTCGATACCCATATCCCATGATGGACGAAAATTTCTAAACAGATCCACGCTTCTCTAGGCCCCTTATTGACGTTACTTATGACTACACAGATAAAAGTTAATAATGATAGATTCTATGATGCTTGCCTGACTCCAGTAGACTAGACTATTTTTTTATCTAGCTTTTGTCAATGTTGATTTTAATTTCACGAATCTTATGTTCTATCTTCCTAATATCACTCAGTATAACCGTATAATTTTTTTTAATTGCCAAGTATTTTTGGAATTTTTGCGCGAGTTAATTGTTGGGATTTTAACATATTTTTAATACTTTCACCATTATTTATTATAGAATTTAGGTTAACACAATACAAAAATACTAAAAAATAAAAGCCATGAGCATTAATGTTGTCACTCTTGTTGGCCGTGTAGGCGGCGACCCAGATATGAAGTATTTTGAGTCAGGTACAGTCAAATGTAGATTGACTCTAGCAGTAAATAGAAGATCCCGTAATAACGATAAACCAGACTGGTTTAATCTAGAACTCTGGGGGAAAACTGCCGAAGTAGCTGGTAATTATGTCCGTAAAGGTAGTCTGATTGGGGTTAAAGGTTCTTTGAAGTTTGATTCCTGGAGCGATCGCCAAAGCGGAGTCACCCGTTCTAGTCCAGTTATTAATGTAGAACAACTAGAGTTGCTTGGTTCTAAGCGTGATGGTGAAGGTGGGATGTCGGATATGTCTCCAGATAATTTTTAATTGGTCAGTTGTTAGTTGTCACTTGTTTTTTTCTTTGCTACTGACCACTAACCACTGACCACCGACTAATAACTAATTTGCAATGTCACTGATGCTTGTACTTCCTGTTCACCACCGACTATAGGAGTGGAAGCATCCGCGTTAATTAATTTGGCCTCAGCCCGGTAAAGTATGGGTGGAGGTGGTGGGGTTGCACCATTAACTTGAATACTGACAATTTCTTTTTGTTCTAATCCTAAGCTATTTAAAACGGCTTCTGCTTGATTTTGGGCATCTTGGGTAGCTTTTTTCAGAGCTTGTTTTTGGGCGATGGCGATCGCTGCATCACTAGCAATAAAACTTACACCGTTGATTTGGGTCGCTCCAGCTTTCACTGCTTCATCCAACAAGTTCCCGGCTTGATCTGTAGGAATGCGGAAACTAACTGTATTAGTAGCAGCATAACCAGTAATGCGTTGGACATTATTACTATAGTTATACACTGGGTTAAGACGAATCCCTGTAGTTGTCAATTTTTCTACATTACTTTTTTTTAGCAAGGCTACCACAGCCGATGACCTGCGAGCCGCTTCTTTTTGGACATCTTGCGCCGTTTTTCCTTGAATTTCCACACCCAAATTAACTTGGGATAAAGTGGTAGAAATTGTTTCTACCCCCCGTCCACTCACAGTTAAAGTCCGTGATAATTTTTCTTTTTCTTGTGCTGATGCAGGTAATATAAAAATCGCGGATATCAATATACTAAAAGATAACATTTTCCCCAAATTCCTGGCAGAAAAACGGGAATTGGCTAAAATAGGGATAGACATTCTGCTGGCACTCCTCCAAAAACAGATCATTTTTTAGCTGTTAATCATCAACAGCCACCAAAACATTTTCACACCGAAAGTGCAATTACTCGCTGCAAGTTACATAATCTTCTTTGAATGGGGGTTTAATTCCTAGCATATCCTCTGTGATCAAAGAATTAACCAAATCTACCGTTAATGTAAGCCTTAGTATCTTCCTGTTGCGGATTGCTGAAAATCACTTCAGTAGAATTGTACTCTACTAAGTAGCCACTACGCTCACCTGTCTCTGAGGCTCTGACATTAAAAAACGCCGTTTTATCAGATATTCGGGATGCTTGCTGCATATTATGAGTGACTATAACGATGGTATATTGCTCTTTGAGTTCGTGAATTAGTTCTTCAACCCGCGAAGTAGAAATAGGATCAAGAGCAGAACATGGTTCATCCATTAGTATAACTTCTGGTTGCACAGCGATCGCTCTAGCAATACATAAACGTTGTTGTTGTCCACCGGATAAAGATAAACCACTTTGTCGTAACTTATCTTTAACTTCATCCCACAAAGCCGCTTTTCGCAAACTTCGTTCCACTAACTCATTCATATCACCCCGAAAACCATTAATTCTCGCACCAAAGGCAATATTTTCATAAATTGATTTCGGGAATGGGTTTGGTCGTTGAAAGACCATACCAATACGTCTTCGGACTTCTACAGGATCAATGTCAGGTGCATAAAGATTTTTGTCGCCGAAATAAACCTTACCTTCGGCTTTAAATGATTCAATTAAATCATTCAGACGGTTGTAACATCGCAATAATGTACTTTTACCACATCCTGAAGGTCCAATAAAAGCCGTCACCCGATTTTTAGGAATATCTAGCCAAACATTCTGTAGAGCCAAAAAATTGCCATAGTAGATATTCAGGTTTTCTGTTCGTAAAACCGATTCAGTCCCGTTGATCGTGCTAATTGTAGTATTCATAAATACTTAAAGAAAAAGTTTTTTTGGGGATCAGTTTCAGTTTTGTTAATAGCCTCTAAACCTTTTGTTTAGTAAACCAGCGGGCAATAATACTAGTAATTAAAACCATCAATACCAGGATTAAAGACGCAGCCCAAGCTAAAGATTGCCAAGTTTGATAAGGAGAAGTAGCAAAGTTGTAAACTAATACCGCCAGGGAAGCAGTCGGCTTGAGAAAACTATCTGGCCAAAAAAAAGAGAACAGAGCCGTAAATATTAATGGTGCTGTTTCCCCCGCAGCACGAGCGATCGCTAGAGTAGAACCAGTTACAATTGCCGGTAGTGCAGCCGGTAATACAATTAGTGTCACAGTTTGTAAATTATTTGCGCCTAGTCCAATAGATGCTTGCCGCAAATCTTGAGATACTAATTGCAAAGCTTCATCTGTAGTTTTTACAATAATAGGTAACATCAAAATCGCCAGAGCAAATCCACCCCCCAGGGCTGAATAAGAGCCTAAATTTAGCTTAACTAAAGTCAAAACTACAATGCCATAGGCAAACACTCCAGCAATAATAGAAGGAACGCCACTGAGAACGTTAGTAGCAAAACGAATCGACCTCGCAACTTTGTGAGAACTAAACTCAGTTAAATAAATTGCTGCCAACACACCAAACGGAACACTGATTAGAGAACCGATGCTTACCATCAGGATTGTTCCCAATATAGCATTTCCAAAACCGCCATCTTTACCAAAAGGAGATGGTGGTAGCTGCGTAAAAATATTGAGATTTAAACTACTAAACCCTTTAATTATTACATAATAAAGCACTGCCAACAAAGGAATAAGTGCCAATACTCCACAGATAAAAGCTAATACAGTCATCACTGTATTGAACAATGTTCGAGGAGACGTGGGGGAACGAGTCAGGCTTCCTTGAGGAAAAGAAGAAGTCATAAGAAGTAGGGGCGCAGGGCCTGCGCCCAGTCAAAAGATGATTTAAGAATCTCTTTCTGCATGGCTTTTAGTGTAAATTGTGGATCTTATTCAAGTGCCTACCGCTAGATCATGAAACTAAATCCGCTGCACTCGCGCTACAATAAACTCCGCTAAAATATTAACTATCATCGTTAATATGAATAAGATTAAAGCTGCATACATTAAAGCAGCAACTTGTAACCCATTAGCTTCAGCAAACTGATTTGCCAATAAAGAAGAAATCGTATTAGATGGTGCTAAAAGAGAGATATTAATATTGTTGGCATTACCTATTAACATTGTTACAGCCATAGTTTCACCCATTGCTCTACCAAGTGCCAACATTACCGCACTGACAATACCAGAAAAAGCAGCGGGGATAAGAACTTGAAAAATTGTTTCCCAACGGGTTGCACCGACTCCCAACGCCGCTTGACGCAAACTTAAAGGTAGAGAAATCAAAGCATCACGAGAAATAGCGGTGATAATTGGCAAAGTCATAATTGCTAATATTACTCCTGCTGGTAACATCCCCGGTCCTGTGGGTGCAGAATTAAAAATTGGCAGCCAACCCAGGGAATTATGTAGCCCTTTGCCAAAATCAGTTAAAATTGGGATTAAAACAAAAATTCCCCAAACTCCATAAACAACACTGGGAATAGCAGCCAGTAATTCTACGAAAAACACTAGGACTAACTTTACCTTAGAGGGCAGAAAATCCTCACTCAGTAAAATCGCCGTTCCCACACCAATAGGGACAGCTAATATCAATCCAATCAAAGAACTCATAAGAGTCCCATAAATTGCAGGTAATACCCCGTATTCATTACTAACAGGGTTCCAACTGCTGGTAACTAAGAAAGTTAACCCAAATTTTTGGATAGCAGGCCAAGCAGCAATAGTAACTTGCAAGGCTATCCATAATAACGTACCAGCGATCGCTAGGGCAAAAATTCGGGTTAACCAAATAAAGCTCCGGTCTAGATTTCTGTCCATTTCAGAGCGATTTTTCCTTGTCAATGAGGTTTCTTGAAAATTTGTAGTCATAAATACTGATTGTGAAAGTTAAATCAGCAATAATGTAGGAAAGAAGCAAATGTCAAAAACTTAGTTTGTAATTACTTGACAGTTTTAGAATTAGCATCAACAGAAATTTTATAATCAGGACTAATTTGATCAGCCGCTGCTGCGACTTTGGCAATTACATTAGCTGGTAAAGGCACATATCCTAATTCACTAGCTATTTTTTGTCCATCCGTTAAAGCATACTCAATAGTGGCTTCTATTGCCTTAGCTTTGCCAGCGTCAGCATATTTTTTATAAGCCAGAATCCAAGTGTAAGTTACGATGGGGTATGAATCTGCACCTTCAGGATCAGAAATAAAAGCGCGCAGATTTTCTGGTAGACTTACTGACGCTAAGGTTTTAGATGCTGATTCTTCAGTAGCTGAAATAAACTGTTTGGCTTTATTTTCTAAAGATGCAAATTTGAGCTTACTTTCTTTGGCGTAGACATATTCAACATAACCAATTGAATTTGGACTTTGTTGAATTTGAGCAGTGACACCTTCATTCCCTTTAGCACCAATTCCTACGGGCCATTTGACATTTTTACCTTCACCTACTTTAGTTTTCCATTCTGGGCTAATGGTGCTAAGATGCTTGGTGAAAACGCCTGTAGTCCCGCTACCATCAGCGCGATAAATAACTTTGATTTCCTCTTTTGGCAATTTAGTGCCAGGATTAGCTTGAGCGATCGCTGGATCATCCCAAAATTTTATTTTACCCAGTAAAATGTCAGTATAAGCTGCTCGTGATAGCTTGAGTTTAGGAACATCGGGCAAATTATAAGCTAGAACAATACTACCAGCAGTCACAGGTAATAATAACACACCCTTTTCAGCGGGGATTTTTTGAATTTCCTCATCCTTCATTGCCACATCACTAGCACCGAAATCTACTGTTCTTTTGGTAAACTGCTCAACCCCAGCGCCACTACCCACAGACTGATAATTAACTTTCAAGTTGGGATATTTTTTGTTTAATTCTATAAACCAAGTTTGATAAAGTGGTGCGGGAAAAGAAGCTCCTGCACCTGTTAATTCAACATTACCCCCTAAATTTAGTTTGCTAGAAGTAGATGTAGTTGTGGTGTTAGCAGGAGATTCACTAGTGGTTGTATTATTGGAATTAGTTTCCCCACAGGCTGATAAACTCATTGCCAGTGCTAATACAGATATTGAAGCTGGAAGATAATGATTTTTCATTGCACTTAGACGTAATAGTATTAGTATTAATTTTTATTAATTTTTAGATAACCATCTCTAACATATCTTATTTCAGGCTTTGATTAATAATAATGTTGACGGTAAATAAACTCACATTATTCTGGTTGAGTGCCGCTAAATCCCTAACATGATGTTTTATAAAGTTCTTGGTCATGTATTTCGAGTCTTGAAATCCCCCTCAGTCCCTAAAAGGATGTTTTAAAAGTTCTTAGTCATGTATTCCGAGTCTTGAGATCCCCCTAAATCCCCC
>JANMGZ010000450.1:0-4188 GCA_031374905.1 Dolichospermum sp. OTE_70_metabat_362_sub | reverse complement strand
TATAAAATGTCTATGCTTTTGGGAACTATGCCATAATGGTAGGTCTGAATAAAATTTTAGAAGGATTAAATTAAGGAAACTCATGTCCCGATATAGAGGACCCCGCCTCAGAATTGTCCGTCGTTTAGGCGAATTACCAGGCTTAACTCGAAAGAGTGCTAGACGTGCTTATCCCCCAGGACAGCATGGACAAAACCGTAAAAAGCGATCTGAGTATGCTATCCGTCTAGAGGAAAAGCAAAAGCTCCGCATGAACTACGGTTTAACCGAAAAACAAATGCTTCGCTATGTCCGTAAAGCTAGACGAGTATCTGGTTCTACTGGACAGGTGTTACTGCAATTGTTAGAAATGCGCCTGGATAATACCGTTTTCCGGATGGGTATGGCTCCCACAATCCCCGCCGCCCGTCAATTGGTGAATCACGGTCACGTAACTGTTAATGGCCGACCAGTAAATATTGCCAGCTATCAATGCCGTCCTGGTGAAGAAGTCGCTGTGAGAAACAGAGAAGCTTCTAAGAAGTTAGTGGAAGCTAATTTGCAATATCCCGGTTTAGCTAACCTTCCTAGTCATCTGGAGTTTGATAAAACCAAGTTGTCTGGTAAGGTCAATAGTGTCATTGAACGAGAATGGGTAGCTCTACAAGTTAATGAACTACTCGTGGTGGAATACTATTCACGTCAAGCGTAGGACAATTTTGGATTTTGGATTTACGATTTTGGATTGGAATTGTTTTTCTTTGAACCTACAATCCAAAATCTAAAATCTAAAATTCGCTTAACTGACTAACCTCCAATTTGCGACATGGTACGGGTGTATGTGCCGACAGTACCAGCGTCGCGTTGTTTAAAGTTTATTTCTGATTTGATATTTAAAATTTGTCTGACTTGTGTTTGTAATTCGGTGGTGCTAATACCAGCACGCAAAGCGGTTTTTAAGTCAATTTGACCTGTTTCGTTTAATAAGCAGGGACGTAACCAACCATCGGCACTCAGACGCATCCGATTACAGCGATCGCAAAAACATTCTGACATTTGGCTAATAAATCCTAGCGTGCCTTTTGCCCCAGGAATCTGAAATACATCAGCGGGACCATTACCACGAATTTGGGATTCTGTCAAGCCCCAACGCTCACGGATGGATTGACGTAAATCGACAGAAGATACCCAACCGCGATCGCCAAATAAGTCTCCGTTACCAATGGGCATAAATTCGATAAACCGAATGTGCCATTGTTTATCAATGGTTAAAGCTGCTAAATCTAAAATTTCATGGTCATTAACGCCAGGAATTACGACTACATTTAATTTTAATGGGTCAAATCCCACATCATAAGCAGTTTGGATACCTTGCCATACTTGTTGCCAGCGTCCACGCCCATTATTGCCGATAATTTCTGCAAATATATGTGGATCTAAGGAATCTAAACTAATGTTAATTCTTTTTAAACCTGCATTATAGAGATTTTGGGCGATGGGAGCGAGTAAAAACCCGTTTGTAGTCATTGCTAAATCTTCAGTTTGGGGAAGATGAGCAATTTTGGCGACTAAATCAACTACATGAGGACGGAGTAAAGGTTCTCCACCGGTTAAGCGAAAGCGGGTAAAACCAACGGGGATAAATACTTCTTGAATGAGGGTAAGCAGTTCCTCATCAGTTAATAATTGCTGTTTGAGGATATAATCAAGTTCTGCACCGGCTGGCATACAGTATTGACAACGAAAATTACAGCGATCAATTAAACTGATGCGGAGGTAGTCCACCTTGTTTATAGTTGCGCTGGTTGTCATATTTGGAAAGTCGATTACTTAGAGCGGTTGTACCAACATTATCTTAACTGATTTTTCAAAGGAATAAAACAAAGGGAAATGATAAGTTAGCGATCGCGCTATTGTCTCTCTAGGCATAAATGCAAAGAGAGATTACACTTTTACTTTCCAATTACAGCAGTTTGCGTAGTAAGGATGTACAAATTCAGAACCAAAACTCAAGCAGCAGAAGTGTGTAAATTTTCCTCCTCTTGAACAAAAAGGTAAATTATATGAATAATCAAAGTTTACAAACAAATCGGGAATGGTGGTCACAAAAATGGTTAGATTTATTAGATGCTTACCGCTTTAAAAAACGCCTAGAAAGAGCGAGAAATTATGCTCGACAAGGTAATGTATTAAGTATTAATTTTCAAGGTGCTAAAGTATTAGCAAGGGTTCAAGGTAGTGAAACAGAACCTTATCAAGTTTCTTTATCTCTTGATGCTTTTAGTCAGGAAGAATGGGGTTATGTTGTGGAAACAATGTCCCAAAAGGCGATTTTTGCTGCTAAATTATTAGCGGGAGAAATGCCGCAAAATATTGAAGAAGTTTTTATAAGCAACGGTTTATCATTATTTCCCTTTACTCTGACTGATGTTCACAGTAAATGTTCTTGTCCTGATCAAGCCGTTCCTTGCAAACATATAGGTGCGGTATATTATCAATTAGGCGATCGCTTTAGTGAAGATCCTTTTGTATTATTCCAATTACGTGGATGCACCAAAGAACAAATTATTAGCGATTTACGCCAATTACGCAGTAGCAAAAATGTAGAGAAGATTCAAGAAACATCGAAAATTCAACCAGAAGTTTCTGAAAATCAATATCCAATTAAAATAGCTGATTTTTGGCAATATAATGAGCCATTAGAATCGTCTTTAGTTGTAATTTCACCTGCTGTGAGTGAAACAGTATTAGATGTATTAGGGACAATTCCTTTAGCAAAAGATCAAGAAAATCCAACTAATTCACCTGCCGGCGATTTGGTTATGAAATATTTACAAGCAATTTATAAAGATGTGAGTCAAAAGGCATTTTTAGCGGCGATGAATGTAGGTGGATGAATTCAAAACCTGTAATTTCTTTATTTGGAAGTCTCTTATTACTCTAATTTCTGATAGATGCAAAAATCTACACCTGTCACAGCAGGTGTAGGGAAAAATAGAGAACAGGCAAGAGATATGTACAGTTGCGAAAAAAAACGACAAACTCCCATTAAGTACCTAGAAAATCAAGTTGTTAGAGATACTAAAACAACGGTAATATTGTCATGTCCACCTTGTTCCTTTGCCGCTTCAACTAAGACATGAGCAGCTTTTTCAAGAGAAGACGCATCTTTAATGTGTCCAAAAATTTGTTGATCTATAAGTTCTTCTGTAAGTCCATCACTACATAGGAGCAAGCGATCGCCATTTTCTAGAGTTAGTTTTTGAATATCAATCTGATTCAGGTCTTCCCTACCTAAACAACTAGATAAAACATGGCGATAGGGATGAGATCTGGCTTCATCAGCAGTAATATCACCGATTTTTATGGCTTTGGCAATCCATGTATGATCTTGTGTAATTTGTTGAAATTCTGATTCTCGCAGCCGATAAAGACGGGAATCACCAACATGACCACATACAGGTGATTCAGATTCCCGAATGACTACTACTACGGCTGTTGTTCCCATATCAGCCCGTTCAGGATGATTTTGCTGATCTTGAATTATGGCTTGATTGGCTGTGGATAAAGCTTGTTCTAAAAGTTTTGAGGAGGAATCAGGGGATTGCCAATTTTCCTCTAAATACAAGCGAATTTCTTGGGTAGCAATCCGACTAGCTTCTTCTCCTCCTGCATGACCACCCATACCGTCAGCAACTATAAAGAATCGCCCAGCGGGATCGATATAGTAGGCATCTTGATTATAAGCACGAATAAGCCCCGGATCTGTACAACCGGTAGATTCAAGTTTCATAGATTTTTCGTGAACAATTAATTAATACATTCGATCATAACGGTCGAGGCGTAAAAGCAAACGGATCATTATAAATGAAACTGAGACTGCTATTAAACCAATGAAAGCCGCTAACCATACATAATGGCTAACTAGGAGAATGGTGGCAGCAATTGTAAAACCGCTGATAATAAGAGCATAGCTTATTCCTAATTGAATATTACTCTGTCTCCGTATCAGGCGTTCAGTTTCTACGGAGCGAACTCGGAGCCGGATATCCCCACGTTCTATTTTATCTAGGGTATCTTCTAATCTCCGTGGCAATCCCAAAGCAGTGTTACTGACTTGAACTGCTTGACGACTTAATTCATTCAAGAAGCTGTTCCCCTCTGAACTACTGTTATCTGTCATAAGCTGCATTGCATAAGGCTGGGCAA
>JANMGZ010000449.1:0-4843 GCA_031374905.1 Dolichospermum sp. OTE_70_metabat_362_sub | reverse complement strand
AATGGAGTGCTTCTAGTGGTATGGACCCCCAACCATTACGTATTTTTAACCCAGCTAGTCAAACCCAAAAATTTGATGCAGAAGCACAATATATTCGTCAATGGATACCACAATTGCGTTATGTAGATCCAGAATATTTAGTAACTGGGAAAATTCCCCCCTTGGAATGTCATGGAGTAGGATATCCCATACCAATAGTTGATCATCAAAAACAGCAAGCTTTGTTTAAGCAATTATATCAGCAACAAAAAGGTGGAATTTAGTATTATCAAGAGTTAGTTCATGTTGAGAGCATAAATCGCACTAAAAACAACCGGGCTTGATGTAAAGAAACAGTAATTAGAATTAGTGGACTTCCTTTAGGAAGTCCACCGAAAAATGTCAGTCAAGAAAACAAAAAACAAGCTTTAGAAGACGAGGGAGTTGGTAACTGGATTAAAGGTAAACTTAGGACTTCTTACTTTTTCAGCAAGCCCCAATTACACCAACTTCAAGTCAGGATATTCAGCAAACAAATCATCTGATGTCAGTGTATCCCCTTCCGCTTGTGGAGTCCACAGCAATTCAATTGCTAAAAGTTGTTCACTAGGAAGACTACCAATTTGGCGTAAAGCTTGGCGTAAATCATCAGCATTATTAATAGCAGGAATTTCACATTTACCCAAAGTTGCTGCTAATAAAGTGACAATAATATATTCTCCTGGTCCTTCGCTAATCAAGCGCGTAGGGTTATCTTCACCAGATAAAGCTTGTTTGCTAAGAACAGACTTTAGCTGATTATTGACATTAGAGAGAGTTTCTTCGCTAAACTTGCTGCGTTCAGCTAAAGATAATCTATTAAATTGGGATTCTGCGGAATTTAACTTTGCTTGTTGAGTTCCCCCACCTGCATATACCCAGTATTCAGGGTGACGCAATAAAGCCAAACTAGCTTCTTGTAAAACTTCGCTTCTTCCTTCTGGAGTATTAGTATCAGCAGTTTCAGCTATTCGATTTAGTTCAGGTTGTAAATCTCTAGCTTGGGCTAGTAAACCAACTTGTAACCGGGTAACAGAAACAGAAGGGTTACTGCTATAGCTGACTTCTTCAGTTTCTCCGCTGCTAAACCGGCGAAAGGTTTGGACTAAAAAATTCGCCATTGCAAAAAAGATTAAAATCCCAAACAACCCGCCAAAACCGCCGCCAAAACCCCATAATGGCAAAAGAAACGGGAAGCCAAAACCACCGCCATAGGGAGCGTAGTAACCGCCGCTACCGGGCATACTAGTCCGTGGTGTGTAGGTACGGCTAGAAGGCATTCTAAAAGAACCACCACCAATTCTACCACCACTACGGGCTGCTAAGGCATCATTAGCATGACCAAAGGCTAAACTTAGCACTAAGCCCAGGATTAAGGCGGTTTTAAGTAGGGGGTTGAGGAATCTTTGTATTTTTTTACTCATAAGACATTTATGGCGACAATTGTATTTTTTATGATGACTTCCTCTATCGGAAGCAGTGACGATATTTCTAATCTACCGCTTCTTATCTTGGTTAGGGAGGAAATAGGGAGAGATTTCTAGCGTTGATAACCGTACCTCGAAACATCCTTACTACCAAAAAACTTTGGCATCAATTAATTATTTCCCTTTTCTAACAATGCCATACTGGTGATGTAGGGGCTAAAAAATCAGCAATAATTTTTGTTCAATATCTCAGCACTTACTTATCAAGTGTAAATGCTGCTACTGCTAAATATCATCTGAGGATCTAAAACAAGACAGTTGTAAATGATACGAGTTTTTTATATTATTGATTTTGCTACTAACTAATTTTTTCCGGATAGAGACGGAATATTTAGCACTTATTATTTTAGGGGGTTCACTTTTTATCAATCTTTTTATCAATAATGTAAGCTCAGTAACAACTAGAAATTTTACACTTACTATTTTCAATTGTTGGGTTAGTTTGAGAAACTATCCTTGAGAGTAGGTTGTATTGTAGACAATATATCCATACTTACCATCTAGAGGTAGAGATAAAGGTATTAAAATTTGACCTAGAAATTAATGCAATGATTGATACCTGAAGAAATGATAAAAATCACGTAAGCAACAAAGGTAAAAATAATGGAGGCAATTAAATCATTATTTGGCAATAAATGCTATGACTTAGATTACAAAACTACTCACATTTTTTGGCGATTTGGCACAAAAATAGTCAATATTTAGAGTATTCTAGAAAGAATAGTGAGATTTAACAATTTTCTGAGCAGTTTCTGAGTAATCTCTTAGGAATATAACTGATAAATCATGGCTATCTTTGATTATGCAGATAATTCATCCAGTATTGATCAATGTGAAGAAATTCAACAATAATTGGTGGCAAATAGGTTAAAAATTTATATTTTTGTTAGCCAAGTGTTTGATCATTTGAAGAATAATCTAGGAGTCACAATATTTGTTTAAATTAGGGATATAGAAGAGTGAGATTTTAGGACAAGAAATAAAATATCCTCTCAAAGTCTTGATTATTTTGACAAATCTGAATGTTTACAAATTTAATATTCGATAGAGGTATTGCATTCTTTTTTGAATAAGCAAAATCCCCAAAAACCTATTTCTACATACATTAGAGGTTTAGCACTAATAAATCCGCACGGAAATAAAAGGATTTTATTGAATTTAAGATAATTGCCCTAATTCCAGTTAATTTATCAAGCTTAATTATGGAAAATATCTCACAACTAGGGTCACAAATTAGAGATAATACAGCTTATCCAGATATTCTAGTTATTTCCCGAATATTTCGCCCAGATGAGGCTGTAATTGGTGAATATGTTTATAATCGTTGTTTACAAGATCCAGATCGGGTAATTGTCTTAGCTGGTAGTTGTGCTGGAGATAAAAAATTTGATAATTCCCAACAATTTCCAGTTTATCGTTGGTTTCATTTTCCTGCTTGGTGTGATAACTGGTTAGGAAATATAATCCAATCTGGATTCAATATTATTTGTTCTTTCTTACTAGCTATTAAATTATATTTTCGCTATCATTACCGCTACATTGAATGGTGTCATGGTTATGATTTTCCAGCGTTGTTACTACTCAGTTATATTTTACCAATTCGCTTTTTTATCTATTTGCATGGTAATGATTTACTCCAGGTAGCTAGTAATCCGTTATGGAGATGGTTATTAAAATTAACTCTCAAACGTGCTGATGGAATTGTTTGCAATAGTTCTTACATTCGCAATTCTTTAAGAAATACTTTTCGTTTAGATACACCCACTCATGTGATTAATCCGGTAGTGAGGCCAGAAAGATTTGGTAATCCTACTAGTCTTAGTCATATTGTTGATTTGCGTCAACGCATTCGTCAAGTTTACAATATTCCAGAAACTGCAATAGTTATTCTTTCTGTTGGTAATTTGGTTAAATATAAAAACTTTGATCGAGTCATAGATAATATTCCCATCTTGCTAAATTTTGGTGTAGATGTTCATTGTATTATTTGCGGTGAAGGAGTTTGTGAAAACCAGCTAAAATCCCAAGCAAAAAGGTTACGGATTGATAAACGTGTACATTTTGCTGGATCTGTACTAGAACGAGATTTGGCGGGTTATTATGCAGCTTGTGATATTTTCGCTATGTTGAATTCAGATCATCAGGAAGATATAAGCACAGATAAATTTGGTATAGTTTATTTAGAAGCTGGTTATTTTGGTAAGCCTGTAATTGCTTCTCGCTTAGGTAGTATTTTAGATGCGGTTCATCATGAAGAAAATGGTTTATTAGTCAATCAAGATTCTGGTTATGAGGTTTTGCAAACTTTCAATCGGATGTGTCAAGATTCACAGTTACGGGAAAAACTTGGCCGTCAAGGTAAGGAATTAGCAAAACGAAAAAACTATCATCGCTGGTTATATAGTCCTGAATCTTGCTATTCTTGTTTGTTGAATTAATGTCAGTCCTTATGAAATAAGGCGTTGCTGATTTTAGGGATGAAAATAATTTTACATACTTTCAAGACCTTTGTAGAGACGGTTTTAGCCATTTCAAAAAACGAAATATATTTTGATTTTCCTCTGCTCACCTACTTAGCAGAAGCAGTAAGAGTATTAAAAGAAGAAGGATTATTATGGATAGAACCAATGGAAGTTAGTAAGCAAGCAGTATAAAAAAGATTATAGAATCAAATGATTAAGCCGTCTTGAGTATGATTTAATTTTAACAAAAACCTGTCCCCTGGCATTTTTGACATTTGGAGGATCTGCGCGAACCGTGAGGCTGGATTCTCCCTGTCCCTTGACAGGAAGAACATTCAATTTTCTCTTCTTTGTTTTCGGAACTGTTAGTATTTTGAATGTCTGGTGATTTTTCATTAGCCATGATTTTGCCTTTATTTAGTTAAAATTAGATAGTAAATATTAATCTGATGTCTGTATTTTTCTATCAAATAATCAATATTTCAATGATTCTTTTGGAGTCATTATATCCTTGAGAAGTTGGTGGTAGTCAGCGTATCCTAATCTCTTGGCAAGACTGATTGCATAAAGTTTGGCTCTTTCTGTTTTGTTATTTTCTATTGCTTCTGCCAGTTTTTCAGTCAAAATTACCGTAGATTCTTGATCAAGTTTTTCTTTTTGAGCTATGGCTAGAAGTTTATATGCTTCTGCTTGCGTGTCGTTAGCAGAGCCACCTAATTGCCAGACTACACCACCTAATAACTCTGTCCCTTGAGATGAATTACGAATTAATGTAAATAGGCAAATTTTGGTATTACAGTTTGGTTGAGAAAGGGAATTCACTCCGTTATTAAACTGTTGGACAACTCCTGCTTGGTCAAAGTTGGTAGTTCCTTG
>JANMGZ010000443.1:0-3585 GCA_031374905.1 Dolichospermum sp. OTE_70_metabat_362_sub | reverse complement strand
CGTTGGCATATAGATGATTATTATGATCCTGACCCCAAAGCGGAAGATAAGACATATTGTAAACGGGGTGGTTTTTTACCAGATATTGATTTTAATCCCATGGAATTTGGCTTACCTCCGAATATTTTGGAGGTGACAGATATTTCTCAATTACTCGGTTTAGTAGTGGCAAAAGAGGCGATAGAAGATGCTGGTTATGGAACATCTCGTCAATTTAATCATGAACGCACGGGGGTAGTATTAGGAGTAGCAATTGGTAGACAATTAGCCGTTCCTTTGGGTGCAAGATTGCAAGATCCACTTTGGAAAAAAGTTCTCAAAAATAGTGGTTTATCAGACGAAGATAGCCAGAAAATTATTGAAAAACTCAAAAGTGGATATGTGCAATGGGAGGAAAACGCCTTCCCCGGAATGTTAGCAAATGTGATTTCTGGACGTATCGCTAACCGTTTAGATTTAGGCGGACTGAACTGCGTAGTTGATGCTGCTTGTGCAAGTTCCTTGGGTGCATTGAGGATGGCTATTAGCGAGTTAGTTGAACACCGCGCCGACATGATGATAACTGGTGGTGTGGATACTGATAACTCAATTTTCGCCTATATGTGCTTTAGTAAAACCCCTGCTGTTTCCCCTGGGGAAAAGGTAAGACCTTTTGATACTGATGCAGATGGAATGCTATTAGGTGAAGGCGTGGGAATGCTGGTACTCAAACGTCTAGAAGATGCCCAACGAGATGGCGATCGCATCTATGCAGTTATTAAAGGGATGGGCAGTTCTAGCGATGGCAAGTATAAAAGTATATATGCACCTCGTGCAGAAGGACAAATTAATTCCTTAGTTCGCGCCTACACAGATGCAGATATTTCTCCTGCTAGTATAGGTTTAATTGAAGCACATGGTACGGGAACGATGGTAGGAGATCCTACAGAATTTACATCTATTACCAGCGTTTTTGGCGAAAATAACCCGAAAAAACAGCATATTGCTTTGGGAACTGTTAAATCCCAAATTGGACATACTAAAGCGGCTGCTGGTGCAGCTAGTCTCATTAAAGCGGCTTTAGCACTCCATCATAAAGTTTTACCACCGACGATTAATGTCAGTAAACCTCACCCAAGACTGAATATTGAGAACTCGCCGTTTTATTTAAATACGGAAACTAGACCTTGGGTAAGTCATCCTACGCAACCGAGAAGGGCGGGAGTTAGTGCTTTTGGCTTTGGTGGTACAAATTATCACGTTGTGTTGGAAGAATACGAACATGAACATCATCACCCGTACCGTTTACACCATACTCCAGAATCCTTGCTGTTATTTGCCCCCACGGTTTCAGAGTTGTTATCTCGTTGTCAACAAATCCAGCAACAATTACAGAGTCAGGGTAAAGACAGACACTATCAACAATTAGTTACTGATTCTCAAACCGGGAAAATTCCCGTTAATTATGCCAGAGTGGGCTTTGTAGCTAATGATTTAGCGCAAGCTGAGGAATTACTGGAAATTGCGATTGCAGGGCTAAAACAGAAGCCTGAAGCCGAATCATGGGAACATCCTCAAGGGATTTACTACCGTCAAAAGGGGATAGACACAACAGGTAAAGTAGTGGCTTTGTTTTCTGGACAAGGTTCACAATACTTAGAAATGGGGCGGGAGTTAGTAATGAATTTTCCCTGCTTGCGCCAAACATATACACACATGGATAGTCTTTTGTGTGAAGACGGGTTACAGCCCTTGTCAACGGTAGTATTTCCTAAACCTGTTTTTGATGAAGCACAAAAGCAAATTCAGTTAGCAACGTTGCAAAAAACTGAATATGCACAACCAGCAATTGGAGTATTTAGTGCGGGCTTATATAAAATCTTGCAACAAGCTGGATTTAAACCCGATTTTGTCGCCGGTCATAGCTTTGGTGAATTAACAGCTTTGTGGGTTGCAGGAGTGTTAAATGAAGAGGATTATTTGTTCTTAGCAAAAGCTAGAGGACAAGCTATGGCTGCACCAGCAAATCCCAATTTTGATACCGGAGGAATGTTAGCTGTTAAAGGCGATATTGGGCAAATAACGGAAGTAATTAAAAAGTTTCCCCAGGTAGCAGTTGCTAATAAAAATTCTCAGCACCAAGTAGTATTAGCTGGGAAGAAAGAGGAAATTAGTCAAGTTCAAGATGTTCTCAAAAAACAAGGTTTTACTACTTTTTTATTAGGAGTTTCCGCAGCATTCCATACACCATTAGTATCTCATGCTCAAAAACCTTTTGCCCAAGCTGTTGAAAAAGTAAATTTCAACGAAGCACAAATTCCTGTTTATACTAATGTTACTGGTGGCTGTTATCCTCAAGAACCCCAGGCTATCCAAAAAATTCTCAAAGAACAATTGTTAAATCAGGTCTTATTTCAGCAGGAAATTGAAAATATTTATGCTGCTGGTGGTTATTGTTTTGTGGAATTTGGTCCTAAAAATGTGCTTACCAATTTGGTAAAAGAGATTTTAAATGATCAACCCCACATAGCTATAGCTGTAAATCCAAATCATACCAAAAATAGCGACAAAACTCTTCGACAAGCCATAGTTCAATTGCAGGTAGCGGGTTTATCTTTGGAAAATTTAGATCCCTATCAAGTTGCAACTAAAATTCCCGAAGTTCCTCGACAAAAAGTTTTGAATGTACGGTTAAATAGTACCAACATTACCGAAAGAACTCAAAAAGCCTTTACGAAAGCTTTAGAAAATGGTCATCATGTAGGGGTGGTATCTTCCCAACCAACAATTAATAAAAATCACGTAACTTCATTTAATGAAAATCATCAATTAAAGGGTAACGACAAACCGCCAACTTCATTTAATGAGAATCATCAATTAAAGGGTAACGATAAACCGCCAACTTCACTCAACGGTAAATTAGAACAAGTAGAAGTTCAGCCTGAGAATTATGAAAAAGTTATTCACAGCTTAGAAAATTTCATCACAGAATTTAGCCAGCAACAAAGAGATATTATCCACGTTCACGAACAATCTTTGCACAATCAAACAGAATACACAAAGACATTTTCTCAATTAATGCAGCAACAGTATTCATTATTGGGAAATAGTCAACCTACAGAACATCAATCTCAAACTCAGCAATTAGCAATTTCCAATTCTGAACAGAACATGATGCGGTTTCATGATCATCAAAGTGATACTCTCCGCATTCATGAACAATATCTCAAATATCAACAAGAATATACCCAAAATTACTTTCAACTTCTGCAAAAACATTATCATTTACTGACTTCAGAAAATAAAGTCATCAATTTTGTAAATCCTCAAATTCAACAAGACTTAGAAAATGATAAAAAAACAGACTTACTAAATCAGAATATTTCTCAACCTCTTCCTCTTTGCGCCTCTGCGCCTCTGCGTGAAGAAAAAATTATCCCAAATATAGATAAAGCTACCCTTAGCCAAACGCTACTAAACGTTGTCAGTGATAAAACAGGCTACCCAGTAGAAATGTTAGAACTGTCAATGGATATGGAAGCCGATTTGGGAATTGATTCTATCAAACGAGTCGAAATTTTAGGAGGTTTATTAGAAATATATCCC
>JANMGZ010000416.1:0-5619 GCA_031374905.1 Dolichospermum sp. OTE_70_metabat_362_sub | reverse complement strand
TTTTAAGCGTTTGCGGATAATTTCCCAAGTGAGGGGATGGGAGGGAAATTGAGCGATCGCTTGATCAGATAATTTTGGTTGAGCGATCGCATATATAGCTTTCACTACAGCCGCTTCTTTACCATATTCCTTTAGTACCTTGCGGCGCAAATCGGAAGCTTGCTTATCTTCGCCTAAAATATCATGAGCCTGGGCTTGTTTAAGTAACACATAAGGTGCTAAAGCAGGATAGTCTTTTTCCAGTCCTGTCAATAGACTCAGGGCTTTTTTCCCTTGAGAGGTTTCCACATAATCACAAGAGAGCAGATAACGGGCGCGTTCCCGATCTGGGGAACTCCCAGTTTGGGCAATTTCCGTGAGTTTTGTTAATCTTTCTGGTACAGATTGAGACAATAGAGAAAATACAACTGACTTGACTTTGGTAGCCTCAGATAGTTTTTCTGGCTTACTCTGGCTCAAGTTCAACCACTGACTAAGGGTTTTGCCAGCTTGGGGGGCTGATACCATTGCCCCGGCTAAAAAGGCACATAGTCCAGCACCAGCAAGCAAATAAATTTGTGTTTTCTGTAGTTTTTTCAACATTGATACTCGCTGATTGCCTAGCGTCTCACGGAGAAAGTCGCCGATTAGATAAATATTCCGGCAACTTTATCATTAGGGTAACACCCCTAGCCAAGTTTTACGCCTATGATGCAGGACTTTCCGCTAGTTTAGATAAATGTAATCTCTTTTCGAGTCTGTAGCAATAGATTAGAGCATGACAATATAAAAAGCTAAAGAGTCAATATTTTTGGATTTAAACTTGGTAATAAGACCGATACCATTCAACAAATCGCTCAATACCCACTTCAATTGAGGTATTCGGTTTAAAACCAATATCTTGCACCAAAGCATCAACATCAGCATAAGTTACAGGTAAATCACCCGGTTGTATTGGTAGCAGATTCTTCTTTGCTTTCATACCCAAGTAATTTTCTAGAGTTTCGATAAAGTGCATTAATTCAATCGGCTGATTATTCCCAATATTGTAATTTTTATATGGTGCATAACTTGTAGCGGGGTCAGGTGCATTTCCTGACCAATGGGGATTTGATTTGGCAACTTGATCAATAACACGAATTACACCTTCAACAATGTCATCAATATAAGTAAAATCACGTCTCATTTTACCGTAATTAAAAACATCAATTGGTTGTCCAGCTAAAATTGCTTTAGTGAAAAGAAACAATGCCATATCCGGGCGACCCCAGGGACCATAAACTGTAAAAAAGCGCAATCCTGAAGCTGGCAAGCCATACAAACTACTGTAAGTATGTGCCATTAACTCGTTGGCTTTTTTGCTGGCTGCGTACAAACTAACGGGATGATCTACATTGTCATGAACAGAAAAGGGAATTTTTGTATTTGCACCGTAAACTGAACTGGAAGAAGCAAATACTAAATGTTGGACATTTGTATGCCGACAACCTTCTAGAATATTAACAAATCCTACTAAATTACTATCTACATAGGCGTGGGGATTTTTTAATGAATAGCGCACTCCTGGTTGTGCAGCCAAATTTACAACTTTATCAAAGTTCGATTCAATGAATAATTTGGGGATATTCTCTCTGTCTGCTAAATCTAATAAATGAAAACTAAAACCAGGTTTTTCTAAAAGTTGTTTTAGTCTATCTTTTTTTAAAGTTACATCGTAATAATCATTAAGATTATCCAAACCAATAACTTCATCACCCCTTTCTAGTAAGTGTTTACTGAGGTGAAAACCAATAAAACCAGCCGCACCTGTAACTAAAATTTTCGTCATAATTTTACCACTGCAATAAATATATTAATATATGGAGATTTACATTCTCCGTTTCCGCATAAATTTTGAACCTTGTTAAAATTGATAATAACACTTAACAGTTAATGTTGTATTTATTACTGAGTTTATTTTTTACGTAATTTTCTTCTGATATCAATCACCAAAATAAAGAATATAGCAGTTTACCAACCCGTTATTAATATAGCATTCTCATTTTTGCCTCCCGCCTGTTCCCTGGCTTGAGGAATAAGTTGAAGAATCATCAGAGTACAGAATGTAGGATAAAATCTATATCCATCCCAGAAAATGGAAGTATGTATCTTCTTGAATATCAAATTTAGATTACAGATTCGTCATACTTCTTAATAAACCAACAGTGTAAACGCAAAACGTTCTAATCTAAAAATTGACCGAGTTAATTTACTGGGTTTTATAGGCGTAACATTCATAAATACGCGAAAATGTCAAGCCTTAAAATAAATAACCCAGACTTAACACATAAACAATTATGACAGGAGTCTTAAAAATCCCATGAGTGTTAAGGCAAGCGGCGGAAGCTCAGTTGCGCGTCCGCAACTATATCAAACATTACCTGTAGCCACCATTTCCCAAGCGGAACAACAAGACCGCTTTTTGGGAAGAGGTGAATTAAGTGAACTGGTCAGTTATTTTGCCTCTGGTGCAAAGCGGTTAGAAATTGCCAAAATTCTAACAGACAATTCCGAGATCATCGTTTCTCGGGCGGCTAACCGGATTTTCGTTGGTGGTTCTCCAATGTCTTTCCTAGAAAAGCCCCAAGAGAGAGAATTGGCAATGGTTGGTGCTGGTGTTAGTGTCAAAGAGGGTATGACACTAGGAACAGTTACCTACGTTGAAAGTCGGGGTGGTTTCTTTGAAAACCTGCGTTCTATCTTCAATACTTCTGCTGGTGGACCCACACCTCCAGGCTTTAGACCCATTAACGTCGCTCGTTATGGTCCTAGCAACATGGCTAAGAGCTTACGGGACTTGTCCTGGTTCTTGCGCTATGCTACCTACGCCATTGTCGCTGGCGACCCCAACATCATCTCTGTAAATACCAGAGGTTTGCGGGAAATTATTGAAAATGCCTGTTCTGGTGAAGCAACCATCGTCGCTTTACAAGAAATCAAGTCAGCGTCCCTGTCTTATTTCCGTAAAGATGCCGCAGCCACAGAAATTGTGACTGAGTACATGGATGTGTTGCTGACAGAATTCCAAGCCCCTACACCTTCAACCAAAGTCCGTCAACGTCCTTCTGGCGACCAACAAGGGTTACAACTGCCGCAAATTTACGCTGTGGCCGCAGAACGTCGTCCCAAGTACGCCATGAAGCCCGGTTTGTCTTCTAGCGAGAAAATAGAAGTAATCAAAGCGGCTTATCGGCAAGTATTTGAGCGCGATATTACCCGTGCTTATAGCTTGTCTATTTCTGACTTAGAATCGAAAGTTAAAAATGGCGACATCTCCATGAAGGAGTTCATTCGTCGTCTTGCTAAATCTCCCCTTTACCAAAAACAGTTTTACCAGCCTTTTATTAATAGCCGGGTGATTGAATTGGCGTTCCGTCACATTTTAGGACGGGGACCAAGTAGCCGTGAGGAAGTGCAAAAATATTTTGCCATTGTTTCTCTCAAAGGTTTGGCGGGTTTGGTTGATGCTTTGGTAGATTCTACCGAATATAGCGATTATTTTGGTGAAGAAACAGTTCCCTACATTCGGGGTCTGGGTCAAGAAGCTCAAGAATGTCGCAACTGGGGACAACAGCAAGACCTGTTTAAATACAGTGCGCCTTTCCGGAAAGTCCCTCAGTTCATTACCACTTTTGCTGCTTACGAACAGCCACTACCTGACCAACATCCCTACGGTTCTGGTAATGACCCCTTGGAAATTCAATTTGGGGCAATTTTCCCGAAAGCAACCCGCAACCCCAGCAGCAGCCCTGCACCATTTAGTAAGGATACCCGCCGGATCTTGATTCACCAAGGGCCTGGTATTAATAATCAACTCAGCAATCCTAATGCCAGAAGTGTAGCTCCTGGAACTTTGGGCGCTAAGGTGTTTAAGTTAGACCAGTTACCTGGAACTATTGGTAGAAAAGCTGCTAAGGGTGCAAGTGTCAAGTTCTCGGAAAGTTCTACCCAAGCGGTAATTAAGGCTATTTATCTGCAAGTTTTCGGTCGTGATGTTTACGAAGGTCAACGGCTGAAGGTTGCAGAAATTAAGCTAGAAAACGGCGATATCACTGTCCGCGAGTTTGTGCGGATTTTGGCAAAGTCGGATTTATTCCGCAAGATGTATTGGACTTCTCTCTATGTCTGTAAAGCCATTGAGTACATTCACCGTCGCTTGTTAGGTCGTCCTACCTACGGTCGTGAAGAGAACAACAAGTATTTTGACATTGCGGCTAAGAAGGGTTTCTATGCAATTGTTGATGCCATCATTGACAGTGATGAGTACAGCCAAGCATTTAATGAAGATACTGTTCCTTACGAACGCTATCTAACTCCTGCTGGTGTGTCTTTACGTCAATTGCGTGTGGGGACTATCCGCGAAGATGTGGCGAATGTTGAAAAACAGGAAACACCTCGCTTTGTGGAATTGGGTGCAGTCACTCAAATGCGGACTGAACCAGATATTGATTTCCGCATTAACCAAGGTGTTACTAAGCAACGTGAGCAAACCAAGGTCTTCAAACTGACAGCAGTTAAGAATGACAAGGTTGCGGCTGAAACGTTGATTAGCGGTGCTTATCGGCAGATTTTTGAGCGAGATATTGCTCCTTACATCTCTAAGAATGAGTTCACGGTTCTAGAAAGCAAGTTGGTGAACGGTGAAATTACCGTTAAGGAATTTATTCAAGGCTTGGGTTACTCTAGCTTGTACCAAAAAGAGTTCTACACACCTTACCCGAATACAAAAGTAATTGAGTTGGGTACTAAGCATTTCTTAGGTCGCGCCCCGATTGACCAAGTGGAAATTCGCAAATACAACCAAATCCTCGCTACTCAAGGGATTCGGGCTTTTATTAGCGAGATGGTAGATAGTGCAGAATATCGTCAAGTGTTTGGAGAAGATACTGTTCCTTTCCGGCGCTTCCCCACTTTACCTGCGGCTAACTTCCCCAATACCGAGAAGCTTTACAACCAGTTAACCAAGCAAAATGATGATCTGGTTGTTCCTAGTTTTAGCACTGTCAAGCCACGGATTAAAACTGAGAATACGCCAATTCTCGCCAAGGCGATCGCAGATTTAGCAGCCCAAGCCAAGAAAATGGACAAGACTAAACCCTTGTTTATTGAGTTGGGTCGTTCTTTTAACGATGGTCGTGGTCAGTCTGTAGAAGTTGGTGTCGGTACAAGCCGCCGCAAACCAGCCCGGATTTTCCGTGCTACCACTGGCACAAATTCCCCAGAAACCAATCAGGTCATTAATGCCATCTATGTCCAAGTTATGGACGTATTTAGCGGTCAAGTTCCTGGTTATTTCCGCCGTTCTGACTTAGATAGCAAATTGCGTAACGGCGAAATTACCGTGCGTGAATTTGTTCTCGAACTAGCTAGTTCCGAAATCTATCGCAAACGGTTCTACGCGCCTTATCCCAACACCAAGGTGATTGAATTCCTCTTCCGTCACCTCTTGGGACGCGCACCAGCTACCCAAGGCGAAATTCGTCAATATAACAAGTTATTGGCTGATAGCGGCTTACGGGCGGCTGTAGAGGCAATTGTCAACAGTCCTGAGTATGCTCGCTACTTTGGTGAAGATGTTGTTCCCTATAAACGCTATCCATC
>JANMGZ010000348.1:0-2144 GCA_031374905.1 Dolichospermum sp. OTE_70_metabat_362_sub | reverse complement strand
CCTAAATTGTCAGAACGCAGTAACTCTTTGATATTGTCAGCAGACACACTCATATAATTATCCTTTGTTAGTTGTTAGTTGTCAGTTGTCAGTTGTCAGTTATCAGTTGTCAGTTATCAGTTGTCAGTTATCAGTTGTCAGTTGTCAGTTGTAAAAAAATACTTCTCTCCCCTACTCCCTAATCCCTACTCAACAGCCATAGCGCGAATAATATCACCACGTGTCAGAATACCAATTACCTTACCCACATTGTCAATGACTGGGAGACGGTGAACTTTGTGATCCCGTATTAATTTTGCTGCTTCTCTTAATGGTTTATCAGGAGAAATAGTCAGGGGATTTTTACTCATAACTTCCCCCACTGTTTGTCCTAAAGCCTTATGTAAATCTCGTTCATAAGTAGCAGGATTTTGTAAATAAATCACACTGTCCAAAATCATAATATATGCAGGAGGAGTTACACCTGTTTCTTGCCACATTAAGTCTGTTTCTGAGATAATTCCTACCAATTTACCTGCATCATCAATTACAGGTAAACCACTAATTCGTTTTTCTGCCAGAATTTGGATAGCTTCTTTTAAGGGAGTTTGAGGACGGACAAGGATGGGGTTATTACTCATCACGTCAGCAACGGTTTTAGACATTTTTTTACTTACACCTTTTATAAAAGTCTTTTTAACTATTGTAGAAAATTATTGGTAACATCTGAGTTAAATTTTCCTTCAAAATCCAAACAAAAATCATCTATTGGACAAAATAATTGTTCTAATTCCCTTCTTGTTAATAATTGACTAATTGGCAAGTATGATAGATAACTGTTGGGGTTTGATCTACATTGCAGATAATAGATTAGGCATAGCAGAAGATACAAAATTGCGAGTATTTGACTTATTCTTTACAACCAAACCAGTTGGGCAAGAAACAGGAATAGGATTATCAATTAGCTAATAACGAACATACGAGTAGATAGATACACTTAAACCTAGTGCGCTAAACAAAAAACAAAAAATAGAAATAAAGATAATCAGCTTAGATTTATCTTGAGTGATAGTAAGCGATTTACTTTGAGAATTATGTATAAAATTATTTATCTGCTCTATAGCTTTTTGAGCATCAGATTTTAACGAATAGTAAAAAACATCAGGTACTTTTCCAGAATTAGTTAAAAGAGATACATAATATCCATCTACTCCTTCTAATCCCATAACTCTCTCAATTTTTGCGCTCTGAAATTCCTCAGCAGAATAATTTTTGGTAGTTGATGCCCACCAATTTTCATTATTTAATTGACAAATTACTTGGGTAGGAGTGCGCTCACATGAGAGACAAGTTACTTTTGTAGTAGTAAAAAATCCTCTCAATCCAGCTAACATTAAAAAAAAGCATAAAAGAGAGAATGATAAGTATGATATAATTACTGATTGAGGAACACTTAAGTTTGTTGCTTTACCTTTTCCAGGTTGATTAGAAGAGTTATTTATATCTTGATTATCCATATTTGTTATTTGGTCAAATTATCCAGTAAATTTTATATTAGTGTATTAATTATCTACATAAGTTTGCTGATTAATTCTTTTACTTTCAGAAAGCCAGGGGTATTTCCTTGAGTCTGGTATAACTGAACAGCTTCTTGATAATCCTTAAGCTCCCCTTGTTTATCTCCCAAGGAAAAGCAGGTAGTTCCTCTTCTTGATGATATCCTAATGCAAGGCGGAAAGTTCCTCGATTGTAGTAAGCTTCATAGGTCGAAAGCGTTGTTATGATTGAGTTATGGATAATTCCAAAAATTCCAAAAATACTTGCGGAATGTGGGAACTTCACGAATATACATATCATGTTTATCTCTTTCTATTACTACATAATTTTTTATATAAAATCATGCTATAAATTAGTTTTGCAGAGTGCATAAGTTTCCATAACTTATTCGTTTATATTAATCAGCAAACTATAATATACTCTTAAAATAAATTCTTTTTGTGTTAAATCTTATGCTTGTAAGCGAGTTTACTTGGATTTAATAAAAAACAATGCAAATTATACAGAGTCTTCATACTGCTATTTTGGTAAGTGATTTAGAACGTTCTGAATATTTTTATAGTCAGGTATTAGGATTAAATAAAGTAGAGCGTCCTTTAAAATATCCT
>JANMGZ010000323.1:0-11633 GCA_031374905.1 Dolichospermum sp. OTE_70_metabat_362_sub | reverse complement strand
CTAAAAGGCTTATAGTTATAACTAGCAACTTGGGTTAGTAGTTAGGAACAAATTCCACAGGCAAGAGGGGAAAGAAAAATACCTTGTGTAATTAATTTTGTCCTATTAATTATTTTTCCTTTTCTCGATGATTAGCAGCTTGTAATAATAAAGATTCGGCAAAAGATATTGCCTCATTTGCCGATTTACCACCAGCTAACTGTGCCAATTCCTGCCGTCGGGTAGTTAAATTATCCAAACTCGTCACTCTTATAACTGTTCGCTGTTCGTCATCACTATTTCTGGCTTTATTAATCACTAATTTATCAACGCGAAAATGACGATCTGCCATAGCTGCAACTAGAGGTTGATGAGTGACACATAATACTTGATGTCCTTGACTAAGTTGATGTAATTTCTCTGCTATGGCTTGGGCAACTCTGCCAGAAACCCCCACATCAATTTCATCAAATACCATTGTTCCTACTTCATTTCCTTGATTAAAACAAGCTTTTAAAGCTAGTAGAAAACGGCTCATTTCTCCACCAGAAGCAATTTCCGTTAATGGTTGAATAGGTTCACCAGGATTAGGACTAAACATAAAAGTAATTTTATCTGCACCTGTAGCTGTGGGAGAAATGGGCATAATTTCTACTTGAAATCTGACCTTATCCATAGCTAAAGGCTTGAGTTGGGCTAATAACTGAGATTCTAAATTAGCCGCAGTTTGCCGCCGTAATTGGGTTAATTGTTGACTAACTTGCTGGAGTGCTTGTAAATATAATTGTTCTTGTTGTTCTAAACTTTCAATAGATTGTTCACTATTATTTAATTCAGCTAATTCAGTTTGAATCCGTTCGTAATAAGCGATGGCTTCCGTTAAAGTTGGTCCATATTTGCGACAAATTTGTTTTAATTCCCGTATCCGTTCATCTACCTCCTCTAACCGCTGAGGATCTGCTTCTAACCCTTCTCCATAAGCATTAATTTGTCTCCCTACTTCCATCACTGCTGCCATTGCATCCCGCACCAATTCTAATAAAGATTGTAGTTGAGAATCATACTCCACCATGTGAGTTAATGTCATTTCTCCATCAGCTAATAAATCAGCGGCAGTGCGAGTTTCCTGATCATCTTGATACAAAGCTTGATAAACTTTGTAACTCATTTGTTGTAATTCAACAACATGATTAAGACGGTCTCGTTCTTGATTTAATTGTTCCATTTCTTGGGCATCATCCAGATTAGTCCCACTCAATTCTTGCACTTGATATGTTAATAAATCTAATTGTTGCAGTCGTTCTCGTTCTGATGTGCGGCGTTTTTCCAAAGTTTGATGTGCTTGTTGATATATGCTAAAAGCAGCAGCGACATTTTGCCGTTTTTCAAATAAAGCATCACCACCATATAAATCTAACCAATCTCGAACTTGGGCCGATTGTCCCACTTGTACAGTTTGCCCTTGTGCCGTAATTTCTACTAAGAAGTCGCGCAATCCTCCCATTAATGGCCGATTTACTAACACCCCATTCACCCGTGATCTACTGCGGATATTACTGGTAGTGGTGGCAATTTCTCGACTAATGATCACAGCATTATCATCTGTTAAATCAATTTCTTGTTCATTTAACCAAGCAGCTAGAGGTGGAGTGACGCTAAAAGTGGCTTCGACTATAGCCCGATTTGTACCAGTGCGAATCACTCGACTGGAGACTTTACCACCTAAAACTGCATCAATAGCATCTAAGATAATTGATTTTCCTGCGCCAGTTTCCCCCGTCAAGACATTTAAACCTGCACCAAAATCCAATTCTAGATGATCAATGAGGGCGAAATTTTCAATTCTTAAATATAGCAACATTTTACTAATCCTCAGATTGGAGATTCTCTGGTTTTCGCTGATTACTTCGCTAAATTGAAAAAAGCTTTGTTTCAGAGTTTGGGTTAAGGGAGGTATCCCCTTCGCGGCAGTGTGCCAGAGGCATAGGGCAAAACCCAACCTCTAAAAAATGGCGAAGGTATTGTTATCTGGTTTAGCATTTCATTATCAGTAATTATATTAAGTAATGAGACAGAATTAATTAAGTAGGTTGGCGTTAAAAATTGTTGTTATGACAAAGCAGGGGGAAGAAAGATTTAAACCACGTTGAAGATAAAATCTGTAGTTTATTGAATTACTTTACCCCAGCTTTGCTAAAGCAAAACCTACCTTTTCCTTAGCAAGATATGGTGTACACAGAAGTTTAATTAAGTTGCCTAACAGGGTTTTAATCCCCCCTAGCCCACCTTAAAAAGGGGGAAAATTTTCTTGAAGTCCCCCTTTCTCAGGGGGATTTAGGGGGATATGATGATTTGTATGTACACCGGAGGGCAAGGTGAGGGTTTTTAAGGCTATGGGAAAACATTTCCAGCTTACAAAAACTTCAGGTTTCAAGATGGATGAAGTATCAGCCCTATTTACTTTTCTCCACGCATTTTGATTATCTCACGTCCACCTACTTAGACAATATATAAAGCATTAAGGTGTATTGAATATCAACTACTGCCTCACAAAAATTCTCAAAAACAACCATTTTCTGCAACAGTGATCTAAAATAGGGTTTTACACACAATGTTTGTAGATTTGTTAAAAATATACAATTACGAATTTTGTGTAAACAAAAAGACAAATTTATTCTAGCTATTGCAATTCTATGAAAGCAGAAGTGATTGAATTAATAACAACGGTTTTCGATGTTTTACAAGTTAATTTCCGGTGGATGACTTGGAATTTATTTTTGGCTTTTATCCCTTTGGCTTTAAGTGTTTGGCTGTTTCGCAGTAAACGCGGAGGTTCATGGTTTTGGTGGCTAGGATTTCTAAGTTTCTATGCTTTTTTACCCAATGCGCCTTATTTATTAACTGATGTCATTCATTTGATAGATGATATTCGGAGAGTTCAGTCAATATGGATAATCACATTAGTTTTAATTCCTGTTTATCTGATAGTCATTCTGGCTGGATTTGCAGCTTATGTCATCTCTTTGATAAATTTGGGTTATTATTTACATCGCATTGGCAAAAGCAAATGGATTTTTGCTGTTGAGTTAATCACTCATTTTCTTTCGGCTGTAGGTATTTATTGGGGAAGATTCTTGCGGTTTAATAGTTGGGATTTTATTACTCAACCAGATGCCGTAATCACAAAGGGTATAGAAGAAATTCTTGGTAAACAACCTTTGATAATTATTACCCTTACTTTTATAATTCTTTGGGGTTTACATTGGTTTATAAAACGAGTTACTTTGAGCTTTTTTAATCAGGGTGTTTGTTCATCAGCAAATGATCATCGTCTTCACAATATTAGTTAATTACACAATATCCCTAGCTGAGGTATGTAAACACAATTCACAATTGATGATTACCCTGGAAAGAAAATATGATTTTGATGGTAAGCATTATTGATCAAAAAATGACATTCTTTACAAAGAACAACTAATAGATAATTCCGCATTTTTCATTAATGTCTCTTTATCAAGAGGAGAAACTGAATATTGAGGAGTTATTTGTAATAATTTTTCAACTCTTTTCCTGGCAACTTCTACAACTGCTGCATCTAAACTACCATCACTCAAACTAGCAGAAAAATCCTCGGCTATTTTATATGTTCGTGCCAAAGATGAAGAATTGATATTTCGAGAAACAATAAATAAATCACAACCAGCATGAAAAGCTCGCGCGACTGTTCCTGATTGCATAAATATTTCAGACACAGCTTTCATATCTAAATCATCGGAAACTATCACACCTTGAAAGCCTAATTCTTCTCGCAAAATATCATTTAAAATGATTTTAGATAATGTGGCTGGAACTTCTGGATCAATTTGTGGAAACAAAATATGCGCGGTCATAATTAACGGAATTTGTGCCTGAATCAAGGTTTGAAAAGGGATAAGTTCCCGATTTCGCACATCTTCCCGACTCAAATTTAGTATTGGTAATTCTAAATGCGAATCTGTACTAGTATCTCCATGTCCAGGAAAGTGTTTAGCAGAGCCTAAAATTCCCCCTTCCTGCAATCCTCGGTAATATTCCCGCGCTGCTTCACTAGCGGTTTCTGGTGTAATTCCAAAGGCACGAGGTCCAATAATCGGGTTTTGGGGATTAGAGAAAATATCGGCAACAGGAGACCAAGAAACATTAATTCCTAGAGATTTTAATTCTAATGCTGTGGCTTTTGCAACTTCATAAGAATGCGATCGCAATAAATAAGCGTGAGGGAAGCGGGTAATTGGTAAAGGTGTTCGCACAACCCGCCCACCTTCATGGTCTAAAGTGGTAAATATGCAATCACGCTCAGTATATTGGCGAATTTCGGCAATCAGATTTTTAAACTTTTCTAACCAAACTGGATATGGGACACCATCGAGGAAATTTTTGGCAAAAAAGATGAATCCAATCGGTTTTAATGTGTTTAACGCCCGTTTGTCATCATCATTTAAAGTTGTCCCCGAAATACCCAAAATTAAGTGATTACCAAAGCTTTGTGATGATTGAGATATTGACATAATTAGGTTGATATCAATAAAGGATAAAGCCTTCTCCACTTTATCCTTCTAGGATACTAAAAATTAAAAACTAATAACTCATTTTTGGCATGAGCGATGTTTTCAGTTTTTGGTTGAGATTGTTTTAAGGTCATTTGTGGCGCATTTTGTTGTAAAATCACAGCCTGATAAGCTACGACTCCAATATGTTCACTACCGAGACAACGAGCCGCTGTTCGAGACAAATCTAGATTTCTGGGGGCAATATAAGGACCGCGATCATTAACCCGTACAATCACGGATTTATTGTTTTGTAAATTTGTAACTTTTAAGAAGGTATTAAAAGGTAGAGTCCGATGGGCAACAGTGAAATCATCTTGATTATATATCTCTCCATTTGCGGTTTGGCGACCATGAAAATAGCCACCATACCAAGAAGCTATACCAGAAATTTTTGTTCTTGAGGACTGTAATCCATACATTTCCATTTGTCCTTGTAGTAGTGTTAGCGGTTTGGTATGGAAGGCTATTCGTAAATTATTAGTCCATTCCAGAGCTAAAATATCACCGCTGCGACCAAGTTCATCAGAAAGTTGGCGATTAATTGCAAATAGTAGCCGATTACCTATCATCAGGGAAGGGGTTTTATCAACTAAACCTGGTCGTAATTTTGTAGGTTGTACAGTTGGTGATGTTACTAATTGCTGTAAGCGTTTTTGTAAGGATTCAGCAGTAATTTGATCAGGTAATCTAGCAACAAAGCTGTTATTAACCCAGACTTCATAACTGGATGAATTACGTTTAACAATCAATACAGGTGCGTAATCATAACTTCCATTTTGCTCAAGTGGATTATTGATTACATTAAAGAAGCTTTGGAGCGATCGCACAACGGTAGCAGGTGACACATCTACCTTAGGAATACTAACTTGAGCGAATTTTAGAGGTGAAAAGTTAGTAACATTTTTCAAGTGAGGTTGTGTAGATATATTTTCTGGTACAAAGGGACAAAATTCTGTTTCTTTTGCCTTCAAGGTTATTGAAGGTATGGCGGTAGCCCTATTTCGATAGGAAGATAATCGCCTATTTATCCAGTCTAATGTCAAGGAAGTTTTTGATATTAAAGCTTTTTGCCAAGCGTTTTTATGTTGTTGGGCAATGCTCAAAAATTGAGCTTGGGGCTTGAGTAGATTGTCTGGAAGTCTTGTTGGATATACTTTAGCTGTTAAACCTAATGGTAAATTTGTTGCCAACAGCAAAGCACCACCCGTGAAGGATGTCACCCCTATTATGATCGTTGATATCATAGTTATAGTTATTCTCCAGATAGATGCACAATGCCTAGAGAAATAATCTCCAGGCTGAATAAAAAAGGAATTTTATTGAACAATGAACAATTTTTGAGAATTACATAATTCTTATGACATTTCAGACTTAATTATGATTAAATCATCTGGGATCATCATATACCGTAATGGAGATTTAAATAAATAAAAGTTTTAAATCTAGTTTTGAGGTATTACTAGTATTTCGATTATTTTTGCTTATGACTGATTTTTTTATTATTTAGGGCTTGCTGAAACAGTTATCTGTGATAGCGTAGCGTGATGTAAGTCATGGACAGGGAACAGATAGAGGATTTTCTCATCTACTGAAATACCAATTTATCTGCGTTTATGTGCGTCCATCCTCTTCCATCTGCGGTTAATTCTTTCGTCCTATATATGACTGCCTTACGTAAATGTTGAAAATCAAATACAGCGGTTATCGCGCTTGATGCAATACAATTAAGGGCGCAGACCCTGCGCCCCTACAAGCTTTATGATTTGCTGACTGGATTTCACTCAAATGCATACCGTTATAGCTGCATTTACAAACTGAATCACATCTTCTAAACCAGCTTGAGTTTTCAGATTTGTAAAAATAAAAGGTTTATCACCACGCATTTTTTTTGCGTCTCTTTCCATCACATTCAAATCAGCACCCACATAGGGAGCAAGATCGGTTTTATTAATAACTAATAAATCAGATTTAGTAATACCTGGGCCACCTTTACGGGGAATTTTATCACCAGCAGCCACATCAATTACATAAATTGTTAAATCTACTAATTCAGGACTAAATGTAGCAGCTAAATTATCTCCACCACTTTCTAAAAAGACTAAATCTAAATTGGTAAATTTTTCTTCTAATTGTTCAATAGCGGCTAAATTCATGGAAGCATCTTCACGGATAGCAGTATGGGGACAACCTCCTGTTTCTACTCCCAAAATGCGATCGCTTGACAAAGCCTGAGAACGGACTAAAAACTGAGCATCTTCTTGAGTATATATATCGTTTGTCACCACCGCTAACTGATATTTTTCTCGTAAACTCTTACATAAAGCATCTACCAAAGCCGTTTTTCCCGAACCCACAGGACCCGCAACTCCCACCCTTAAAGCACTCATAATTATTAACTCCTAAACAACCTAGTATACTGGGTTTCGTGCTGCATACTCGCTAAAGACAAACCCCAATTACAACATCCCAAATCATCATCTTTTATTGTCAAAATTTCCATCACGGTAGTAGTTAATAAAGATTGTAAACTCAATAATAATTCTTGTCCCGCAGTTTGTCCCAGAGGGATAAGTTTAATCCCAGCCGTAATTAAATTATTCGCCCAACTATGTAAATAAGCTAATAAAGCAGCTTGAATATTTATATCCCAATGAGCGCAAGCTATCGCAAAAGCGATCGCATAATTGCCAGGATAACCCACAGCATTAATCAAAGGTAAAATGTCTGGTTTTAGCTTCCCTAATAATTGCATCAAAGACCGTCCCATTTGCCAACTAGCAGCCCGTAATTCTTCCGTATCCCTTGCGGCAGATAACCATAAATTCCACCGTTTTAAAGCCTCTATATCATCGTTTTTTACAGCATAAAAACCCCTAACTATTATCGCCGCATCTAAGCGAATTGAGCCATAAATTAATTCAGATTTGATCCACTGTTTGAGATTTTCCATATTAGTAATAGTGCCATTTTCGATTAACATTTCCAATCCTTCCGAATAGCCATAAGCACCAACAGGTAAAGCTGGACTTGCTAATTGTAAAATCGCCAAAAAATGGCTATGTGTGAGCGTGATTTCCATAAGCCCCTAATTCTGGTTTAAAAGGTACGACTTCCTCTTTAATTTCTAACCCCAATTGTGTCAACATAGCAGCTAAAACTGCATCTGGAGATAAGCGTAAATAAGTTGGAGTAATTTCCACAGGTACATGACGATTTCCTAAATGATATGCAGCCCTTAATAATAAAGGAATCTCTGCATAAGCAGTTAAAACAGATTCAGGTTTAGCAATAATTCTCATATAAATACTTTCCGTTTCATTTGTGAGAATATCGCCATCATTTAATACTGTACCTCTGGCTAAACGCAAAAAAATCTCTTTACCATCTGCTAATATAAATTTATTTCGGCTACGAGTCCGTTCTTCCGCGGTTAAGGAAAGAGTAAAAGTAATGATAGCATTATAATTAGGTGGTTTACGTTGGCTAAAAGTCAGCATTATTTCTGAAATTAACTTTGATTTGTGAATATTGTAAGAGTTAGATCCCCGATTTCTTAGAGAAGTCGGGGATCTAATTGTTCATATTACTTCAAAAGTAGTAACTTCTAAAACAGAACCAATCATCGCTGTTGTCATTAAATCTTCTCTGACTTTTCCTGTTATTGTGGCTTTTTGTCCTGATTTGAGTAACTTCTGATCAGAACTTTTGGGGATTTCGTAAGTAACACCATCTTCTGTTACAAAAGCCCAAGCACCAAGTCCAATATTTCGACGTTCAATAGTACCAGTAGCTGTAATAGTCATTTGTTAATTCTTAGTTGTTATTTGGTTAGAAATGGGTAATAGAAAAAATCTTATTAATTACCAATTACCCATGATCTAAATTTAAGCAAGTTGTCTGTCTTTTTTTAATGCTAAACGGGCTAATCCATAACAAAGTAAAGCATTAACGAGAAGGAAAACTCTGGCTAGGTTACTATTTCCTAAACCCCAAACAGCAGGATCATAAACAGCACTAACTGTCAGGAAAGCTGTTATTCCTAAAGTTGCACCAATAGCAAACCATTTCCAGGTAGGATGTCCTAAAAATAAGGCTATTAAAACAACGGGAATTAAAACACTGGCAAAAAGAGGATTTAATGCGTCTGTTCCCTGTAAAGTGTTGCCTAGTTCGGGAATGGAACTACCTAAAATCCGGAAAGGCCATTGGGGAAGATCAAAGATATAAAATCCTTTGAGGATAAATAGGCCAGAACTACCGAAAGTTAAGCCGCTAAATAAAGACCAACTCCAAGTGAAGGGGAAGTAAACCCGTAAGAACCAAGCGAGGAGATAAGAACCTATCACCATGAATATTTTAGGGACTAAAGCGATCGCTCCGCCATCTATCCAAAAGCCGGGATTAAGATAACCCTGTTCTCGCAACCACCGGAAAAAGTCAGGCACACTAATGATACCGTCGCTGGCTAATTTAACTGCGGCTTCGGCGTTGAGTTGTCCAGCCCCATAATAGTTTAAACCGTCGTCCTGAATGACTCTGGCTGACTGTTGGAGAACCTGCAAAATTTCCTCCGGTTCTTTGATTCCCAAGGCTTTGATTAATGCCGCTACACCCGCAACGTGGGGAGAAGCCATACTTGTCCCTTGGAGTCCGAGAAATACGCCTTCACCTTGCTCATTAATAGTTTCTTGGAGAATTGTCCCAGTTTCACTCCCTCCAGGGGCAGAAATATCTACACCTGCTCCATAGTTAGAATAAGATGCTCTTTCGCCGTCTGGGCCAAAAGCGGCAACGCCAATAACATGATCATAACGGGCAGGATAGCTTACGCCGTTGGTGTTTTCGTTACCTGCGGCAGCAATGATAGTTACACCTTTTTTATGGGCATACTTAACTGCATCTTCCATGAGTTGGCTTTCTCCACTACCACCTAAGCTCATGTTGATGATATCTGCACCGTTATCAGCCGCAAATTTGATGGCTTCGGCAATATCGGCTACTGTTCCTGCACCGTCAGCATTTAAGACTTTTAAGGGCATAAGGCTGGCTTCATAAGCCACTCCCGCGACACCATAGGCATTATTGGTAGCTTGAGCAACTGTACCGGCCACGTGAGTACCATGTCCGTTGTCGTCTTTGGCTACTTCTGTGTCGTTGACAAAATCATAGCCTTTGACAAATTTGGTTTCATATAAGTCCCGGACTTTGGTAACGCCTGTATCAATTACAGCAACAGTAATTCCGCTACCTTTACTGCGAGTCCATGCTGATTCTATGCCGATTTTGTGTAAGTTCCACTGTTTGCTGTAATACTGGTCATTGGGACCAATTAAGGAAGGAGTTGGTTCTTCCTGATTTTGAGGTGCTAAAAGTTCTCCTAACCAAGTAGCTTTTCCTTCGGGTACGGTTCTGTAAATGTAATTTGGTTCGATAAATTCTGTAACTTCGGCAAAGGGAGATTTTTTTAAATCTGTAATTCGTTGACGACCGCCTTTGATAATATATACATGATCCGCTGCTGAATATTTATTATCCAGTTGGGGAGTTACATGATATTCTTGAGCGATCGCTTGTAAATTCTTTTCAATGACAGTTTCGGCGACATCTTCCCGAAAATCCAGCAAAATTGTCTCAAAGTCACCTTTAGCTGCCAGTCCCTGAAAATTCAGAAACCCAAACACAGCAGCAGTCAGTCCAATGACAAACAAGCACAATAATATCAGTTTTTTCATTTTTTTCTCTTATATCTCCGTCTTTAGAGGAAGACAAAACACAGAGGTAATTTTCTCCCTACCATAACTCATAATCGGGGCATTAGGTGTTATGGGTTTTATTAAAACAACTCTACAAAAAAGACCAGTCAATCTTGTAAGATAGGCATCTTTAGTATTATTAGGAGGTAAGATGCCTGCACCCCAAGAAATTTGGGGCTATTTTTTATTTGGAAGTCTCTAAACTGATGCGGCTTTGTTGTAGAATTCAGCTACTGCCTTCATGAAGTTCAGACATTGCTCTGTAGTCATGTTCTCTGGTCGTAAAGTAGTAGATGAAGAATATCTTAAAATCAAATTTCTGACTTCTTTGGAGTTTAAATCATTGAGATTGACTGCTTTCATAGACCATACTCCAAAAAGACGACTTTCGATAGGGGTACATTCAATTAATTCCGGGGTATGGTGACGCGGATCAAGAGCAATACGATGATAAGTTTTACTAATTATTTTGCGATCGCCTTCCAATATCTGCAAAAATATAGAATCTCCATAACAGAGTAATCCGGTAATTCCATCAAATTGGTTATTTTTTTCGGATTTCTCCATGATATCCTTGAGATCGTGATACCCTAGATTAGATTTTCCATAGCTACTATAAATTAGTCTGTATAAGCTCATCATGTCTCCTGAATGTTTGGTATCAAAACGTTATTCTCTATTAAGTTGAAATTACAGCACTTTCAATATCAATACTACTGATTAATTTTTGAGTTTTGAATTGCAAGAAATTACTGAATCCACCTATCATATAATACATTAAATTTTGCAGCTTTGCTCAAGCGATGGCTATATTCATATTGCATATTGTAAAATGGTATTTGGGAGATTTTAGAGCCAATTCTATCTTCTTACCTATTTTCTTATTAAGTTAGCGACACTCCTCCAACAGAGGAATTACAAATTATTATGGAACGTGGTCTTTTATGGTTGCCTTTGTTAGTAGCATTTTTCTGGTTAGCGTGGCAAGGTTCACAGGAATTTCAGAAACTTCAAGCTTATCAAATTTGGGCAGAACAATTTGAACGGGCTAAATATGATATTTATGCAGTATTAGCTCAAAAAGGTAATGATATCACTTGGGGAAAACCCACAACAAAAGGACCAATTGATTTAGAAATTTTTTCTTTATTAGATGTTCAAGAAATCCGCTTTCTGGTAAATGGGAATTTAGTAAACATAGAAAATCCCCCCTCAAAAGGTCGTCAAATTGAATTAGAGTTTCTATTAACTACTTCTAAATCAATTCGTGTACCCTTTACAGAAGTTCCCCTTGCAGCAGAATGGGGTAAGT
>JANMGZ010000122.1:0-11819 GCA_031374905.1 Dolichospermum sp. OTE_70_metabat_362_sub | reverse complement strand
GTCGTCCGCGCAATCGAGGATCTTAATGAGAATGGGGAAACGGTCGGCATTACAATTGTTCACCAAAGAAGAAAAAGCAAAGATGAATGGGAAGATGTACAAAGTACTCCTTTAAGTTCTCTCAAAGGGGGAGAAGGCGTTAAATTATGTTTGGATAGCTCGACCACAAGAAAACTTTATGAAGAACTAACTGTACTCTATTCATTAATCGAAAAGGAAGGTGTTCAATATGGAACTAATGAGTTTACTGTTTCAAGAGCGGATGAAATAATTCAGGTACCTCAGGATAGGAAACTTTTTATTGAAAGATTACTTAAAGAAAACTTTGGTGTAGAAGTCTGGAAGGAACTCATTAGCAGTAATCCGGATTTGGCTACAAAGCTATCATTAGCAAGAGTTCAGACAGACCGTTCCAAATCATTGAGTATTTTCAAGCAAAATCTTGATAGTTATGAAGTCCGCGCAGGCGGACTTTGTTTGTATAGCCTCAGAATTTTATTCTGAGGGATAGATTAAGCCGTGAAATACTTAGCCGCAGGGTGATAAGTAATAATCGCCGTCGTAGACTGTTCAGGATACAGTTGCTCACTTTCATCCATGTGCATCTTCATCCTATCAACCCCTAACAACTCCAACTGCTTAAACTGATCCTGAATATTCGGACAAGCAGGATAGCCAAAACTATACCGAGAACCTTGATAACGCTGCGCCAACATATCCCGAATATTATCTGGTTCAGAATCACCAAAACCTAACTCCCGGCGGATTCTAGCGTGAGTCCATTCCGCCAAAGCCTCCGCTACCTGTACAGCCATACCATGAAAATACAGATAATCAGTGTATTTATTATCCGCAAATAGCTTTTGTCCAAACTCTGTGGCAATTTCCCCCACAGTCACCGCTTGCATAGGGAAAACATCAATTAATCCCGATTCTTTTGGTGCAAAGAAATCTGCAATACATAACCTATTAAAAGACTTCTGACGGGGAAACTCAAAACTGGTTTTTACCTCCGTGTCCTCTGTGCCTCTGTGGTTCGTTTCATAAATCAACAAACTATTCCCCACAGACTGACAAGGAAAATAGCCATAAATCACTTGAGGATGTAATAAATTCTCCTCAATAATTCGCTGTTTCCATTCTTCTAAAACTGGATAAACCTTTTCAGCTAAAAATGCCTGATATTCTTCCTTAGATTGTTCCTTTGGTTTGCGGAATTGCCATTGTCCAGCTACCAAAGCTTGCAAGTCCAAATACCAGAATAATTCCTCTAAAGAAATATCATCAGGTTGTAAAAACTGCGTTCCCCAAAAAGGTGGTTGAGGACGTTCAATATCTACAGCTACAGCCTCAGAACGACGGGTATCAACCTCTTTCTTAATATCAGAATTATTTATTGTGGGGTGGGCATCTTGCCCGCCCTTTACCTCAACAAGTTTATGTCCATTTTCCGCAACTTCATCCAAAAATCCCTGGGAATCTTCCCAATTACCCCCTATTTTTGCAGGCATTAACTTATCCATGAAATGCAAATCAGAAAACGCATCTTTGCCATAAATAACCTTACCTTTGTAAGCATTTTGGCAATCTTGATTCACAAACTTAGGAGTTAAAGCTGCACCACCTAAAATTACCGGCACAGTAATTCCCTTTTCATTGAAAGTTTGCAAATTCTCCTTCATAAAAGCGGTAGATTTTACTAACAAACCACTCATGGCAATACAATCAGGTTTGTATTGTTCGTAAGCTTGAATGATGTTTTCTACAGATTGCTTAATTCCCAGGTTAATCACCTTATAACCATTGTTAGATAAAATGATATCTACGAGGTTTTTACCAATATCGTGAACATCACCTTTTACCGTCGCAATCACAAAAGTTCCTTTCGCATTATTACCAGATTCCGACTTTTCCATGAACGGTTCTAAATAAGCAACCGCAGCTTTCATAGTTTCGGCAGATTGTAAGACAAAAGGTAATTGCATTTGTCCAGAACCGAACAATTCACCGACAACTTTCATCCCGTCTAACAAGAAAGTATTGATGATTTGTAAGGGAGGATATTGTTCTAAAGCTTTTGTTAATTGAGTTTCTAAACCAATGCGTTCACCATCAATAATATGCCGTTTCAAACGTTCTTCAATTGGTAAACTGGCATCAATTCCCGTATTCCGTTTAGTTTTGACTCCGGCAAAAATTGTGGTTAATTCTCCCAAAGGATCATAAACGCAGACATTACCATCAAATTTACGTTCATCATAAATTAACTGCCGACAAACTTCTTGATGTTGAGGTTCGATTTTAGCAAGTGGTAAAATTTTACTCGCGCTGACAATTGCTGCATCCATTCCCGCATTCATGGCTTCATGCAAAAACATGGAGTTCAAAACTATCCGCGAGGCTGGGTTTAAACCAAAGGATATATTGGAAACGCCCAATACTACATGACATCCTGGCAATTCTTGACGAATGCGGCGAATTGATTCTATTGTGGCTTTACCATTTGCTCGATCTTCTTCAATCCCCGTAGAAATCGGGAGAGCTAAGGTATCAAAGAATATTTCTGTCGGAGCAATACCATATTCTACAGCTTGACGATAAGCACGTTGGGCAATTTGAAATTTTTTCTCTGCTGTCCGCGCCATGCCATCTTCGTCAATTGTCCCAATAATTACACCAGCACCGTATTTTTTAGCTAATTCTAGAACTTTTAAAAATCGGTCTTCGCCATCTTCATAGTTGGTAGAATTCAGTAAACACTTACCACCAGCTACTTTTAACCCCGCTTCCATTTTTTCCCATTCCGTGGAATCGAGCATTAAAGGCAATGTCACATTATTGACAATGCGAGAAACTAACTCGTGCATATCACGCACGCCGTCACGTCCCACATAATCAACGTTAACATCAAGGATATGTGCGCCTTCTTTGACTTGACTCCGCGCCATTGAAACTAAACCATCCCAGTCTTCAGCGTTGAGTAAATCACGGCATTTTTTAGAACCACTGGCGTTGAGACGTTCACCAATAATCAGGAAAGAATTTTCTTGATCGTAGGGTTGAGTTGTATAAATTGATGCGGCTGATGGTTCTAAACTTGGCTGTCTAACTTTCGGTTTTAAGTCCTTGGCCATTTCCGCCAATTGTTGAATATGTGCTGGTCGTGTCCCACAGCAACCCCCAATCACTTGGACACCTAAATCTTCGATAAAGTGCATTAACGCCATCCGTAATTCTACAGGCGTAAGCTTGTAATGTGCTTGACCGCCGACGTTTTCCGGTAAACCCGCATTGGGAATACAGGAAACTACGAATGGAGAATGTTCTGATAAATACTTGATATGTGGTTTCATCAAGTCGGGACCAGTGGCACAATTTAAGCCAAGAATATCAATGGGATAAGATTCGAGAATAGTAACTACAGCGTTGATTTCTGTCCCTACCAGCATTGTTCCCATGCTTTCCATGGTTACAGACACCATTAAGGCTCTTCTTTCGCCTTTTTTGGCAAAGACTTCCTCAATTCCATTCAATGCGGCTTTAATTTGCAGTACGTCTTGGCAAGTTTCCACAAGAAATAAATCCACACCACCATCAAATAAGGCTTCTGCTTGTTCCGCAAAAGAGGCTTTCATGGTGTCAAAGTCAATATGTCCCAAGGTGGGGAGTTTGGTGGTGGGTCCGATAGAACCGGCGACAAATCGGGGTTTTTCGGGTGTGGAAAATTCCGCAGCGACGCTTTTGGCGAGTTCGGCGGCTTTTTTTGTGAGATAGTAAGCTTGGTCTGCGAGGTCGTATTCTGCTAGAACTATGGACATAGAACCGAAGGTATCAGTTTCAATGACATCAGCACCAGCAGCGAGAAAATCACGGTGAACTTTGGCGACAGCTTCGGGTTTTGTGTGGACTAGATACTCGTTACAGCCTTCATATTGTGCGCCTCCGAAATCTTCAGCGGTGAGGTTTTGGGTTTGCAGGTTTGTTCCCATTGCACCGTCAAAGACGATAACGGGACGTTCTGGACTATGTAGGTGTTTGAGAAAAGGATGAGTCATTATGGTGTGAAAAAATAGAGTTATTTTTGTAATACTAGACTTAATTTATTATCCGTTTACAAACTGAGGTAGTCTAGCTTCAATTGTTGCGTATTATGCAGTGATGTGATCTTACTCAAAAACCACAACAGATTAACTAAAGATAAAATAGTGAAACTTTCAGATTTAAGCAGTCCATTACCGAAAACAGTATCTACTACCATGTCTGTTAATTCTAAACTCTACGAAGGCAAAGCCAAAATTCTTTACGCCACAGATGATCCAGAGGTTTTGTTGGCTGATTTTAAAGATGACGCTACAGCTTTTAATGCTCAAAAACGGGGCAGCATTCAAAATAAGGGCATGATTAACTGTAGTATTTCTAGTCAACTGTTCCAACAATTGGCAATACAGGGGATTAAAACTCATTTTATTGATAGTCCAGCCCCTAATCTGATGCGAGTCAAAGCTGTTAAAATTATTCCCTTAGAAGTGGTGGTGAGAAATATTGCCGCTGGTAGCCTGTGTCAGCAAACTGGGTTAAAATTAGGGACTGTTTTATCACGTCCTTTAGTGGAATTTTATTATAAAGATGATAGTCTAGGTGATCCTTTACTGACAAGCGATCGCTTATTTCTTCTAGAATTAGCCACAACGGAACAAGTTGCTCAAATTACCCATCTTGCCTTGAAAATCAACGAATTTCTGAAGCAGTTTTGGGAAAAATGTCAAATTACCCTAGTGGACTTTAAACTTGAATTTGGCGTAGACTCCCAACAGCAAGTGCTTTTAGCGGACGAAATTAGTCCCGATACCTGCCGTTTATGGGACATAGCAGAAACTGATCCTAACCGTCGAATTATGGATAAAGACCGTTTTCGGCGTGACTTAGGAAACGTAGAAAATGCCTATCAGGAGGTTTTACAGAGAGTATTAAAAGTAGTAGAAAGCGACAAAACCGAGTAAGTAATTTTTCCAGTAATTAACAAATAATGGTGTGTGGTAGTGAAGAGAAATATGATTAAAAAACATTTAACACCCGGATTAATGGCTATGATAGCCATTACAGTTCCTTTAGCAATTTCTGTCAAAGCAAACGCCCAAACTACTGATAGTCAACCACAGACCACAGAAGTTTTGACAGTAGAAACAAACCAGTCAGAAAAACAGGATTTTGTCAAAAGTGATACTAGTGAAAATCTGGCATCTCATTCCTTAGTAGCACCAATAGTTGGAGAAAGAGAATCTAACCAATTTTCTCCTATTGTCAAAGTTGATCAAGCATCTGTCCTTGTACCCAAAGCCACAGTAATTCCCATAACAGCACAAATTCCTGCGGCTGAATCTAGTCAAGAAAACTCAAATCCCTCAACAGCAAAACCTAGATCAGTAAATAAGCGATCTGTAGTTGCACCAAAACCGACCATAGTTCCTAAAAAAACACAAGTTCCCCAGGTACAACCTACTCAACCTCCTGCGGCTGAATCTAGTCAGGAAACGCCAAATCCCCCCACAGCAGCACCCACACCATCCCCCAGTCCAGAAGCAACTGAAGCCCGCGTTTTGGTGTCCGAGGTCCTCATTAAATCAGAAACAGGACAAATCACCCCTGAACTAGAAACCGAAGTTTATAAAGTAATTCGTACCCAAGCCGGACAGACAACAACGCGTTCCCAACTTCAAGAAGATATTAATGCGATTGTGAGAACTGGGTTTTTCTCCAATGTACAATCGTTGCCAGAAGATACCCCCCTTGGTGTGCGGGTAAATTTTATTGTTACCCCCAATCCCATTCTTAGCAAAGTAGAATTAGAAGCCAATCCGGGGACAGGTGTAGCTTCCGTACTACCTGCTGAGACAGTTAAGGAAATATTTAGCAGTCAATACGGCAAAATCCTTAATCTGCGGGAATTTAACGAAGGAGTCAAGCAATTAGCCAAACTTTATCAAGACCAAGGTTATGTGCTGGCGACAAGAGAAGTCGAAGTCGGGGGTAAAAAAGAGCTAACATTAAACTCAGTTGGAGTCCCCAAAATTTCCGAAAATGGCGTTGTCACCATCCAAGTCTCAGAAGGGGTTGTGGAAAGCGTTAAGGTTCGATTCCGAAATAAGGATGGTGAGTCCGTAGACGACAAGGGAAATCCCATCCGCGGACGAACAAAAGAATATATTGTGACGCGGGAATTAGAATTAAAGCCAGGAACAGTATTTAACCGCAATACAGTACAAAGAGACCTGGGACGGGTATATGGATTAGGATTATTTGAACCACCAGATGCCGAGCCTATATCCTTTGCTGCTGGTACTGACCCCAACAAAGTGAATGTGATAGTAAATATAACTGAACGCAGTAGCGGTTCTATTGCTGCTGGGGCGGGGATTAGTTCCGCTAGTGGTTTATTTGGTACTATCAGCTATCAGCAGCAAAATCTGGGGGGAAGAAACCAAAAATTGGGGACAGAGGTACAGTTAGGAGAACGAGAACTACTGTTTGACCTCCGTTTTACCGATCCTTGGATTGCTGGTGATCCTTATCGCACTTCCTATACAACCAATATTTTCCGTCGTCGTTCTATTTCCTTGATTTTTGAAGGTAAAGATAACAACATTGAAACTTTTGACCCTAACAATGTTACCAATATAGACCAACAAAATCGCCCCCGGATTACCCGGTTAGGTGGTGGTGTTACCTTTACTCGTCCCCTTTCCGCAAATCCTTTCAAAAATTCCGAGTGGCTGGCTTCTGCTGGACTACAGTATCAACGGGTTTCTGGTCGTGATGCTGATGGCAATTTGAGAAAGGAAGGAGCAATATTTAATGATGCTGGCAACCTCATCAGCTCGTCAATTCCTCTCACTTTTTCTCCTTCAGGGGAAGACGATTTGTTGCTTTTAAAATTCGGCGCACAGAGGGATCTCCGTAATAATTCTTTACAACCCACAAAAGGTTCTTACCTCAGCTTTGGAGTTGATCAATCTGTACCTATAGGCACAGGCAGTATTTTTATGACTAGGTTACGCGGTAACTATAGTCATTATTTGCCGGTTAAATTCCTCAATTTTAGCAAAAAACCGCAAACGTTGGCATTTAACCTGCAAGGAGGGACAATCCTGGGAGATCTACCTCCTTATGAAGCCTTTACGCTAGGAGGTAGTAACTCAGTTCGGGGTTATGACGAAGGTAGATTAGGAACTGGTAGCAGGTATTTACAAGCTGCTGTTGAATATCGCTTCCCTGTTTTCTCGGTTGTCAGTGGCGCGCTATTTTTTGATTATGGTAGTGATTTAGGAAGTAGTACCCAAGCCGCACAATTGTTAAATAAAAGTGGTAATGGCTATGGTTATGGACTGGGTGTGCGGGTACAATCTCCACTTGGACCAATTCGGATAGATTACGGTATCACTGATGAAGGTGATAGTCGGATCAATTTTGGAATTGGGGAAAGATTTTAAATTGGTCATTGGTCATTGGTCATTGGTCATTGGCTAAGGACTTTATTCCTGACTTCTGACTCATTTGCCTTAATAATATTTTTCAGACAAGAATAATCAGAGTTTATGAGCAATACTAACTACAATATCTGGATTATTAGACGATGCAACAACATACTTTAACTGGGGAAATTACTCAGAGTGGTGTGGGGTTACATAGTGGTGTCAATACTCAGGTGCGAATATTACCAGCACCACCAGAAAGTGACCGCTTTTTTGTGCGGGTAGATTTACCTGATTCACCGCTTATTCCTGCCCAGGTTGCGGCTGTGAGTCAAACTTTGCTTTCTACTCAATTGGGTAAGGATGAAGTCTGTGTACGCACTGTGGAGCATTTGTTGGCAGCTTTGGCAGCTATGGGGGTGGATAACGCCAGAATTGAAATTGATGGACCAGAAGTACCGCTTTTAGATGGTTCGGCTCAGATTTGGTGTCAAAAAATTGCTGAAGTTGGTTTAGTTGACCAAACAGTTAATAATTCACTAGCACCTTTAGTCATTACCGAACCTATCTGGATTTATGAAGGTGATGCTTTTGTGGGTGCTTTACCTGCACCAGAAACTAGATTTAGCTATGGGATAGATTTTAATTTGGCAGCAATTGGTAATCAATGGCACAGTTGGTTACTGGAAAAAGATTTAGCAAAGTCCTCTGCTAACTTTACTTCAGAAATTGCACCAGCGCGAACTTTCGGTTTGCAGCATCAAATTGAACATCTGCAAAAATCGGGACTAATTAAAGGTGGTAGTCTGGACAATGCTTTGGTTTGTGGAGAGCAAGGTTGGCTAAATCCACCATTACGATTTGCAAATGAGCCAGTCCGTCATAAAATCTTGGATCTAGTCGGAGATTTGAGTTTATTAGGAACTTTCCCTGTGGCTCATTTTTTGGCATATAAAGCTAGTCATAATTTACACATTAAACTAGCACGGAAAATATCTGAATCAGGATATCCACCGATTAAAGGATTTACAGGATTAAAACAGAAAATTACTCACCAATGACCAGCGCCAACTAGATAACTAGCAACTTGAGTTAATAATTCCAATACAGTACAACTAATGTCCACTATTACCGAACCTAATTCTGCGAAAGTGAATACATCTTTAGAAGCAAATGTCAACTCACAGACAATTAAAACTACCTTTAGCATTGAGGAAATTCAGGAACTATTACCCCATCGCTATCCATTTTTGCTGGTAGATCGGATTATTGACTATGTACCTGGTAAAAAAGCCGTGGGCATTAAAAATGTTACCTTTAATGAACCCCAGTTTCAAGGGCATTTTCCAGGGCGATCGCTCATGCCAGGTGTGCTAATTATTGAAGCCATGGCGCAAGTTGGCGGGGTCGTTATGACTCAAATGCCCGACTCAAAAGGAGGACTATTTGTATTTGCTGGTATTGATAAAGTCCGTTTTCGTCGTCAAGTTGTTCCCGGTGATCAACTGGTAATGACGGTGGAACTGTTGTGGGTTAAGCAGCGTCGTTTCGGCAAAATGCAAGGACGAGCAGAAGTTAACGGACAACTAGCTGCTGAAGGAGAACTAATGTTTTCTCTAGTTAGTTAAAGATCATTATAGCAGAAAACTGGATTCTGAATTTTCGCCCTCACACATAACTTACTTGGCCCGACAAATTTCTTTAGTGAAATACTTAATACACAGCACTTAGTTTTGGAGATTCACCTTGAAAACACTTATTCATCCAACTGCTGTCATCCATCCTAATGCAGAACTCCACCCAACAGTGCAAGTCGGCGCTTATGCTGTGATTGGAGCGAATGTCAGGGTTGGTGCAGACACTGTAATTGGCGCTCACGCTGTATTAGAAGGCCCTTGTGAAATTGGCACGGGAAATCAGATTTTCCCTGGTGCGGCTATTGGTATGCAGCCACAAGACCTCAAATACGTAGGAGAACCGACTTGGGTAAAAATTGGTAATAACAATTCTATTCGTGAATATGTAACGATTAACCGCGCTACTGGCAGAGGTGAAGCGACAGTGATCGGTAATGGCAATTTATTGATGGCTTATGTTCATGTCGGTCATAATTGTGTGATTGAAGATTCTGTCATTATTGCTAACTCTGTAGCATTAGCTGGTCATGTGCATATTGAATCACGGGCTAGACTTAGTGGCGTTTTAGGTGTGCATCAATTTGTCCACATTGGTGGTATGTCAATGGTGGGTGGGATGGCACGCATTGATAGAGATGTACCTCCTTATATGTTAGTGGAAGGTAATCCTGCAAAAGTGCGATCGCTTAATTTGGTAGGATTAAAACGTTCAGGAATGCTCAACAGTGATTTACAATTAATTAAAAAGGCTTTCCGTCTTCTCTATCGTTCTGAGTTCTTATTTAAAGATGCTTTGCAGGAGTTAGAAAACTTAGGAGATACGGAAGAATTAAAACATCTTCGCCGTTTCTTGCTACTTTCTAAAATGCCAGGAAGACGGGGTTTGATTCCCGGAAAAGGCAAAAAATCCGTTAGTGATGAATCATAATTTGTAAACAATGAATGGTCACTTGCAAATAATAAATAGAGACGTTCAATGGAATGTCTCTACAAAGATTTTCCAAGATGCACATTTCCATTTTGAAGATGTTTATTGTTCATAAATTCATCATTTACTCTGAAGAATGGCAAACAATCTAAAATCTAAAATCTAAAATTCCAAAATGCGGATATTTATTAGCACTGGTGAAGTTTCTGGTGATTTACAGGGTTCGCTATTAATTGCGGCACTTGTGCGTCAATCTGTAGCTGCGGGTTTAACATTAGAAATTGTCGCTTTGGGTGGGGAGAAAATGGCGCAAGCTGGGGCGAAAATTTTGGGTAATACTAGCGGTATTGGTTCAATGGGTTTAATTGAATCTCTGCCCTATATTATTCCTACATTAAGGGTACAACGGCAAGCGATCGCTTACTTAAGAAAAAATCCCCCTGACTTAGTGGTGCTAATTGACTACATGGGGCCAAATCTGGGCATTGGTACATTCATGAGGGAAAATTTGCCTGATGTGCCTGTAGCCTATTATATCGCTCCTCAAGAGTGGGTATGGTCTATGAGTTTTCAGAATACCAATCGGATTGTTGGTTTCACCGATAAACTATTGGCGATTTTCCCAGAAGAAGCCCGATATTATCAACAAAATGGGGCAAATGTCTGTTGGGTAGGACATCCTTTAATTGATAGAATGGCAAACGCACCTAGTCGAGAAACTGCAAGGGAGAAATTAGGAATTAAAGCCGAAGAAATAGCAATTGCACTTTTGCCAGCTTCCCGTTATCAAGAATTAAAATATCTTTTACCAGTTATTTTTCAAGCTGCCCAAAATATTCAATCTAAACTACCAAATGTACATTTTTGGATTCCTCTATCTTTAGAAACATTTAGAGAACCAATTACCACAGCAATTAAAGATTACGGTTTAAATGCTACCTTAGTATCAGGTCAACAACGAGATATTTTTGCAGCGGCTGATTTTGCAATTACAAAATCGGGAACTGTGAATTTAGAACTAGCATTATTAAATGTTCCCCAAGTTGTAGTTTATCGTCTTCACCCTCTTACCGCTTGGATTGTGCGTCATATTCTCAAAGGTTCAATTCCCTTTGCTTCTCCCGTAAATTTAGTTGTCATGCGGAAAATTGTTCCAGAATTTTTGCAAGAACAAGCCACAGCCGAAAATATTACCCAAGCAGCAATGGAATTGTTATTAAATCCTGAGCAGAAACACCAAACTTTAACAGATTATCAAGAAATGCGCCATTGTTTGGGAGAATTAGGAGTATGCGATCGCACTGCAAAAGAAATATTAGCAATGAAAATTAAATGATACAATTACAATCAGATGTTCAATTAATCTTTCCTACATAAAATCAGAATTAATAACCATAATTCATATTATTGATAAAAAAACTAAGTTATAAGCCTCTCCCCGTTCACCTACGGTGTACACAGAAGTTTGATCAATTTGCCTAACAGGGTTTTGTTCGTGTAGCGTGCCGTAGGCAATCCCCCCTAGCCCCCCTTAAAAAGGAGGGAAATTTTCTTGAAGTCCCCCTTTTTAAGGGGGATTTAGGGGGATCTGACGATTTGTGTGTACCCTTGAATATCTCTAAGAGAAATGGGGCGAAACAAAACTTAACTAAATTGAACTTTATCCCGCAGCATCAGGTAATGGTTTTTTCGGTGTTGCCAGTTGTAAGATGATCTCTAGTAACCAAGGGGCGAGACGTTGGCATAATACGGCTAAGTGAGATTGCCAGCCGACTAGGATTTCTG
>JANMGZ010000302.1:0-13445 GCA_031374905.1 Dolichospermum sp. OTE_70_metabat_362_sub | reverse complement strand
CCTATCTATGTATGTAATAGAATTGCCGGGACTGCTGTTATAACCAATGGCTTTGCGGAATAAATTGTGTTCATCATCCATCAGAATGGCTGAAGCTGTAAACCATGTCTGACGGTCTGCATCACTGGCAAATGTTAACTCGGCAATCCCATCAAAGTTATCGTCTGAGTCTGTTGTATAGTCTAAACCAGGAATCTGTGGACAGAAACCACCTTGGTTATGAGCTACATGAAACTGCCAATATTGATGTTGTCCTGGTAACCTGGCGCAAACTGGTCCATGTACGTCTCTCCAGTAGTCATCAAAAAGCTCTAGAGAGATGCCTTGTCTTTCCACAGCAGGACATAAAAAGCTACTTTGCCTTTTTGATCCCGTGCTGAATAATCGGTTTTGGTTGCTTTATTCGTGATTGCAAGCATTACTGCTGTCCTTTCTCCACCGCTACTAAAAATTTATTGTTGATGTCGCTTTGATCAAAATAAAGGCTGAACTTTGAGAACAATCAATATTTTTAAATCAAGCGAATTGATCGCCTATCTTTTCATAAGTTGATTGTCTACCATCTGCATAGAGGTAGAAAGTTTGAAAAAGATTATTCAGCGACAAGGTTTAACTTGTTTAATGCTATTGTCTCAAGCTTACTAAAACTTAGTGTGTCTGTTTCTTTAGTTCACAAGATGTGTTTGCTCTGATTAACTCCTACAGGTGCAGGAAGCTTATTTTGATGGAAGAACGGGAGTTGATGTTTCTCAAATATCCTTATTTCCGTACCTCAGTAATTACACTTTCTTCAACTACAAATCGAGGTTAGTCGATTCCAGAATTACACCGAAAACTATTTTCTCATGATTTCATTTAAAGCACCAAAACATCCTGCAACCTTATTGAATCCTGTATAAGCGCAAAGAAACAACAATAGTTCTTCAATTTCTTCAGGAGTTGCACCCTGTTTGAGAGCCATACTGACATGAGCGCCAAAGGGGCTTCCAGGTCCTGCTTGTCCTTGGTTGACTACATCTACAGCAATGGTAATCAGGGCTTTGGTTTTTTGGTCAATTAATGGCATTCCCCAAGCTTCACCTGCTACTCGCGTAACAAAATCACCAAATTTGGGATTTATCTGTTTTAAAGCCTCTTGAAGCTCTAAATCATCTAAAACGGCATTTTCATACTTCATAGCTTGATTTTTCCCTCATTACCTTGGCATTTATCAACTATGTAACTATTGAGAGCTAAAATTAGTTTTCCGTAGTCACAAATTAAGATTTATTAACCCTTCGTTAAGATTGCCACTGCTGGAATTTTTAATTCTATTTTCAAATTAAGTGCAACTAACCTTTAGTTAATATACAGCATAAACTCGAAATATTATAATTATCTTTCTTCAATATGAAGATTACCATACTAATGACATGAACCTATTTTCTCGGATGGGAATTTTAATAACTTTTTACATATTCAAAAAATCAAGTTTAAATGACACCCAATACACATATTCAGCATTTAATGTCAATACGTAAGTATTAGTTAATTATTACCCATTCAACTTATAACTAAATTAAGATTGTTTTCACATATTGGTAAAAAGGCTCGGATGATTCCTGGTGCTTTTTACCAATAGTTTGGTTGATATTACTTGATTAGCTAAAAGTTGAATGTTGTTCTTAACCCACCCATAATAATATCTTCGTTGTTAGCATCTTGATTAGGGGCTGTAATCCATGTAATAGAAGGAGTAATTGAGATATTGTCTGTAATTTGATGTCTGTAATATGCTTCGATGTGTAATGATGTATCTTTTTTAAATTGTTGATAGGGTATGTTACTTCTAACATCTGTGAGGGTAGGTTCCATCCCCACAATTAACCCTCCCTGATTCCCTTGCTTAAACAAATCAGGAAAAGCCGCTTGAACCGAGTAAGTCCAGATATCAGCATCCCCTTTACCCAGTAGCCTAGCTTGGATTAAGTTAGCCCAACCACCAATTAGCACCTTGGGACTAAGGGCGAAGTAACCACCAAGCTGATAAGCATTGGTACTAACAGCAGAAGAATCATTAAATAATACACCAGCATCATCAAAGCGATTTGCTAAAGCACTACCTACAAAACCGTTATCTCTAAAAGTTTGACCACTATTAAAGCCGAAATTACCAGGAGCAAAGTAGCCGTGCTGGTATAAAAATTGTAAAAATAGCCCCGGATTGGGATTATAGTTAATCTGTCCGGCAGCTACATAATCTCCATTAAATAAACCACCAGCAGCGGAGTCATTGGCAAAAGTTGATAAATAAGTCAAAGTTAGCGTTGTCGAATCTACAACCTTATAACTGGCAGAAATGCCAGATCCAGCCCCGACAAGATAAATAGGGGGTGCTTCAGCAAAGGCATTGGAGGGACCACGACCAATACTATAATAAGGAGCAAATTTAGACAGTAAAACAGGACTAAAACGATAGCGATTAGCCGCAACAACATCTATAAGCAGATTTTGACCAACTGGAAATTGATATTCTAAACCTAGTATTCTGACGTTACTTAAAGTATCACCAGAAGCAGTTGTATCGCTTGAACCTTCTCTTGTAGAACCTACATTTATGCCATTGTTGTTTGTAGTTAAAGTAGGAAATTCACTGCTGGTAGCACCAATCGCGGTAAGCAGCAAATCTTTACCTGTGAAGCTAGTAAGCAATCCCAGGAAGAGGCTGTATTGCATATTCGCTTGGGGATTACCATCACCGGAGAAATAGGCATTATTTTGAACTCTTAAATTACCAAATAGTTTAGTAGTAGTGGAGAACTGATCTCCTGATATTTCGGTGGTTTTAGCTTCTAATGTATCTACACGTCCACGGAGGGTTGCTAGTTCAGAGGAGAAATCTTGTTCTAACCGCCGCAAAGAAACTAAATCAGCTTGGATAACAATATCCTTCGTGCCTGTGGCGATTAATTCGTTAATCCGATCTAAGCAAGCATTTAAACCTGCGGCAAATTCATAACGGCTGATAGCGCGATTTCCCCGGAATGTCCCATTGGGATAACCCGCAATACAGCCGTAGCGTTCAACTAGGGACTGTAAAGCACCAAAAGCCCAGTCTGTTGGTTGAACATCAGAAAACTGAGCGACAGTATTAATTTGCGCCATACCTTGATCGGTACTGCTGTCATTTTGATCTAGAACAGGGCTAATAGTAGAGGAACTATCCAGGAGAGGATCAACTAAATTGGATAGGGTAGTTGATTCAGATAGGGAGGAATTATCTGTTAATACTACCTGAGCAGCAGCAATACTACTTATTAAAGTTGAAGTAGCGATCGCTGTCACTATTACCATTGGAGTGGCGAGTAATTTTATTAATGCCAACATTTTCTTAATCTCACACCACGTAATAACAACAATTTTTATACTTTAAATTCTCATCTATCATAAGTACATACAGGAGAATTAAGGATTTAGGAGGGGTTAACGTCAGTTAAACCCCACTAAATTAAAACAGGCTTTTAAACCACACTAATTTTTACAATGATATCATTGTAATCTTTATCACTATTAACACTTGGTAAATCTTCAAAACCAAAGATGTTATTGCCTAGTAGACGAATATGATCAGCCCGATCTGAATTAGCTCCTAAGAATGGGAAATAAACTGCGGGAATATTGCTAGAATTTCCTAAAACTGCCTCTGGTGTGCCATTAGCAATCATAAATGGTGCAAAGAGTGAGCCTTTAGCAAAAGTTCCTTGGTAAGTTGCTTCCCCTTGGTTGCTGACAGATAGACGTATATCTTTCAGGTATAAGTTAATAGCAGCTTGAAGATAACCTGCATCTCCGGGGGCAAAATCGGCTTTACCATCTTTGTTGGTATCAATTTTACCTTCTGCATCTAAAATGGGATAAAACCCGACAAAGTTGTTAAATGCTGCTTCTCTGTAGACCTTAAACTCAGCCTTGACATCAGTGGTAGCAGATTTAAAATCAAGAATTTCTCCTGCCAAATTACCTTGCAGACTCGTACCCTGAAATGAACTTTCACTGGTAGTTTTAATTTTGACTTTAAACTTACTGTTGGCAGATTTATCTTGCCATTTGAGGGAAAATTCACCACCTGTTAAAGTCTCAATTTGTTGGTATGTTTCGGAAAACAACACTTCTGTTTTTGAGGTGAATCCAGATGATACAGCGTTTAAAGTGCTGTTATTAACTAACAAGAATCTCACTCTCTCACCAGAGTTAAATTTTAATAGGCTAGATATACCAGTGTTATTAAAGCCTGTAGGTAAATTGGCAATGGATGAAAACACAACTTTGGATCGTGCTAAAGCTGCCTCAGTGTAACCAGATGCTCCCGGAGCTATACCGTTAATATTGCCATTATCATCATCAACAGAAAATACTCCCATTTCGTTGACGAAACTAGAACTGTATTCTTCCAGGGTGACTTTTAATTTGATTTTGCCGTTGCTGCCACCTTTAAGGGTGAAAATATCTTTGTTATTTTCCTTAGTGATTTCTGTACCATTTCCAATAGCAGTATTAGTTGCTAAAACAATTGGAATTAACTCAGGTTCATTTTCATCTCCCAGTTTGATTATTTCATATTCACCATTTTTCTTACGAGTGAATAAAACTGGGCTATTACTTAATTCAGGAAGATCGGCAAAGTTTCCACTGATTGCTTGAGGATCAGCACTAGGGATAAATGATATATTAGGCGTTAATGATGCATCTAGACTAAAGTTTTTATAGTTATGAGAGTAGAAATAATTATCTTTATCTTCTTCTTGATTAACACTTTCTTCTCTAAAGGTAAATACTTGAATCTGATCAGAAGAATCAATAATATCATCTTTAGCAAGTGTAATCAAATTTGCCTTATTGGTTTGAACGGGAAATCCATTCGGTTTATCAGGTCTCTGCAAGATATAACCGGAAGTAACATCTACTTCCCCTATGTATTCAGAGCCATAAGGTTGGAATTCGTCGGAGAGAAGTGTTGTAGTATGCGCTGTGTCAATGCCGTTTATAGTACCTGTATTCTTAATTAATAAACCACTGTAGACTTCTGCTAATCCACGTCCAGTGCTACCCTGTCCTACAATAATATCTTCAAAACCATCACCATTGATATCACCAACTGCTAGATTGATTTTACCCTTGAAATCCTGCTCTTGGTTAAATGGGTTAATGCGATTCAGCAGATGATAGTCTTTGCCGCTATAAACTTCAATTACAGGATCTACGCCACCTCCTAAACCCACAACTATATCTGAAAATCCATCACCATCAATGTCACCAGATGCAACAGAGGCAATTTGCTCAGACGAAGGCGAGATATTTAAGAAAGGGGTGAACTCTTTAATCAATAGATTGTTTTCGTCACCATTCAAGGTGTTTTTCAGCACCTGATTTTCTATTAATTTATTACTATCAAATAGTTTAACTGCGAATTTATCACTGGCTGGTTTTTCCAGGGAAGATTGTATGGTAATGACATTGGTGATGTTTTTGTTATCATCTTGAGCAATTGCAACATCTATTCCTTGATTGAAGGATGTACCATAGGGTATTAAAGTAATCCGTTGTTTATAGTCAGTTGCAAATAAATTATCAGATCTAAATAATTCTATCTTTCCACTAGAATCATCTGAATTCAAGCCTAACAAGGGGATTTTGGCTTTTAACGTGTCAGTGGTACTATTCATAATCCAAATATCTCCTAAATCTACTAATATTCTGCAAGTTTACGGGTGAATTTACAGCAATTCTCATTTACATGATTTGGCACGTATGTTTATTTTTTCGCAATTAAGTGAATGGAAATTCTAATAATTACTTCTTACTACTGACGATTACATATACAGGGCATAACAATTCAATCCTTTATATTTTTTTAATGTTACCGCAAATACAAGGGCAACGCCTAAATTTTTTATCCTTTTTTTGACACAGATATAATTGGCTCATGTTATGCTAGTTACAAAATTCATTTGTCAAACATTCAGCAATAAATAAGTGTGTGGAGGAAAATCAAAATATATTTCAGTTTATAAAATGGCTAAAACTCAACTAACATCAGAAATAGAGGCAACTTTATAAATCGTTACACATTTTCATCATCTCACATCCACCTACTTAGATGGGGAATAAACCCACAAATGTCGCTGTAATTTTGATTCTTTGGTGAAAAATAATCAGTCTGATATCATTTTTATAACGATGAAGGGCATCATAGTCTCAGACTTAACAAAGTCTATGTTGATTCCAATAATGTAAAATCCTGATCATCATTTAATAGTCCACTTAACTAAAAGTTAAAAAATATGACACATCCTACTAATCCTGTGGGTGCAATTTCTGGAACAACCACACCAACTAAAGAGATTGATAAATACCTGATCGTAAACCGAAATGATCCATCTCGCCCAGCGGTGTATGCTTCTGGTGATTATTATACTTTTTTGACAACTACTAGAGAAAGTTCTCGTTCCTTTAATTTCTTCGACTTTTTCCTGCCTGTAAATGGTGGACCACCGCCACACATCCACCCTTTTGAGGCTGAAGTGTGGCACGTAACTGATGGGCAATTTCAATTCAATTTAGGCAACCAGGGAACTGATAGTATAGTTGTTTCTACAGGAACAACTGTATATGGACCGAAAGATCGAAGTCATGGCTATCGCAACCTTGACTCAACTGCATCAGTAGTGGGAATAACGCCAGGAGCAAGGACACTTTCAATGACTGTTCCTGGAACATTAGACTTATTCTTTGATGCTATCGCCAATCGGTCATTGGATAGGAATGACCCTATACCAGTATTTGCTGGACCTACGATTGATGATTTTCTAAATCTAGCAAAATTTTATGCTCGAACTAATGCTGGCATCATAATAACAGCCCTAAGACCAAATTACCAACCTCCGGCAGGTACTCTTGATTATTTATTGGTGCTTCCAAAAGATGCACAAGGAGAAGCAGTAGAAAAAGCTAAGGCACTGGCAAATGTTGATGGTTTTAGTGTCTGGACTACTGGTAATCAGGAAGGTATTCAGAAACGCCCAACATTTGTAGGCAACTTTGGGATCAATTACACCTCTTTAGTTAATTTTCAAGAATCTGGGAATGATTTTTCATACAATGAATTTTCCCTAACATCCCAAAGTAATAACCCTTTTCCTACTCAAGTTGTGAGTGGCAAAAATGAAGTTTTCTATGTAGAGAAGGGGGAACTTACACTCAAGATTGGCGATCAAGTGAAGACGGCAAGTCCAGAAACTTATGTCTATATTGCCCCAAATACTCCCTACTCAATCGCTAATAAAGGGGCGGCAGAAGTAACGGCGTTGGCAATTACAGTCAACCCACAGGATTATCAACAACAATACCTTGTAAATCAAACGGCATCAAACCAGTCCCAATCATCATTTGGAAGCAATAATGCCCTATATCCCTCACCCTTAAATCCCCAACCAGTTATACAGCCAAGTCAAATTATCCGTCTTGGTAAAAATAACAATTACTTCAATGAATCAGACCATCCCAACACTTACAGGTACTTGTTTGACGCAGCACCTGGTTATACAGACTATACTGTAGATCCAAAAACCGTGAAAGGAGTGAAGTATGATGGTACTTTTGAGAGCGCTGCTATTAACCCATCTACGAAAAAATTAGTAGTTGATACAGGTTTATTTCAAGTTCTGGGTGGTTCTATCGGCGACGAAGGGAAGCATACTGTTGAAATTCTGCGCGATGATTATAGCGTAGCTGGTAGAGCGGGAGTTATTACTCAAGTATTTTTTGATTCGCCACAGGATATTAATACAATTTCTGCTGTAGTTAAGACATTACCCGCAGATACACAAGCAGGTTTATCAACTACGGATAAAGTAGCAATACTACCCTTGGATGCTCCTGTGGAGCATTATGATTTTTTAGTGACTCCCGCTCAACAGTTTGCCGATAATGTATTCAGAGACAAACAAAAAGCTGATGGTGGTCGTCCTATTCCCATAGTAGGAGAAGGTTGGTCTGTAGAGGGGTTTGAGAGTGGTCGTCGTATCTATGCTGGTAAAGGAGGGGATGAGGTTTACGTTTCCAAGTATGATACGGTATATGGCGAACAAGGAAACGATCTTATAGATGCATTTGAAGGTAAAGGCTGGAATAGACTGTACGGCGGGCATGGAAACGATACGATCATGCTCAATACCAATGATCGTGGTTTCGGGGGTGCTGGAAACGATACTATTGATGCTTCACAGGGTATTGGCTTACCAGGAATTGAGGATCGAGGTCATAACCTTCTAGATGGTGGAAGTGGTAATGATATTCTGATAGCAGGTAGCAATGACGAACTGCGTGGAGGTAGCGGAAATGACAAACTTTACATCCGCGACGGTGGTAACAATCTTCTCTATGGTGGTGCTGGCAAAGATCAGTTCTGGATTGTTAACGGCGAATTACCTACTGATACAGTTAAAGTTGAATATTCGGCAGATGCTAAGTCTCTGTTACCACCAGGTTTATCATTCCCAGAACTTTGGGATACGAAAAACACGATCATGGACTTTAGACTAGGTGTTGACAAGATTTATATTGGTGGCATACATGAGATTGCTGATTCCTTTAGTGATCTGCGATTCTTGCCTACCTTTGGTGATATTGGCAGCACAAGTATTATCGCTAAGTTTATGGAAGGCGGAATACAGAAGGAGATATCTCTGGCAAATGTGAAAGACATTTATTTCAACGAATTTACGGCTAATAACTTCGTTTTTGTCTAGGTAGTTCACAAAAAGGTGGCTATTAAGCTTAGTTATTCTCATGAGGGCTTACCTTTTTGGCTAAACCCTCTTTATATTTCTCTAGCTTAAATAAAAGCTAGAATTGTATCTATCCATAGCATTTCTCAATTAAATGCATTTAAATTTGTGTATTGTGGGACAGGTGTATCGGGAATAATACTTCCATAAGAGTTGTCCTTGCAAATAGCCACAGATTATTAGAGTATCCGAAAATAAACAAGTTTAGAAGGAAAAAAATATGGCTAATACTAACTATCCAATAGCTGTAAATTCTCCTCTGTCTGGCAAAGTTGCTATTGTTACAGGTTCTTCTCGAGGAATTGGACGAGCGATCGCTGAACGTTTAGGGCAAGATGGGGCTAATGTTGTTGTTACCTATGTAGATAATCAAGAGCGGGCAAACGATGTCGTCTCCAAGATTCAGTTAAGTGGAGCGGAAGCCCTAGCAGTGCAAGTTGATTTGCGAAAAATTGCCGATGTCCGCAGTCTTTTCCAAAAAACCATCGACCATTTTGGCAAGGTTGACATCTTGGTTAACAACGCTGCTGGGAAAAATTTATTCAAGCCGACTGCCGAAATGAATGAAGAGGAATACGACAGTATGTTTGATATTACCAGAGGAGTCTATTTCGCACTTCAGGAAGCAGCACGGCATCTGGCAGATGGTGGTCGAATTGTCAGTATTTCAACAGGGGGTACATCAATGGCACTTCCTGCTGCTGGAGGATATACTGGTAGCAAAGCTGCGATTGAGCAATTCAGCAATGCACTAGCTAAGGAAGTGGGTATACGTGGGATTACAGTCAACACAGTTGCACCTGGAGTTACAGAAACGGATGGCTTGGTACTCAGTCAAGATCAAGTGAATCATCTGATTGCTCAAACTCCTCTTGGACGATTGGGACAACCCAGTGATATTGCAAGTACTGTAGCATTACTGGTTTCCCAGGATGCTCATTGGATTACAGGACAAAATATTCGAGCTACTGGTGGAATTGTATAAAAGTGACTGACCAATGAACTGAGACGACCGATGTAGTGGAGTTGCTGTTTTTCGTTACTACAACTCTACTACATCAAGCTATATTTTATATTTAAAAAATGTTACAGTTTTTACTCATCGTTTTAGATAGGATGCGCTGTCTTCAAACATAAAAAACTTTGCGATCGCACTCAGGAAAAGGTAATTTCAAAAATATTTCCGAACAAATTTCATACTGTGCGCGACAACTATTCAACTCTCAGTGCATTGATAAAGTAGTCCAACTACTTAAATTCCTCTCTTGAGGCATCAGGAAATTTTGCATTAGCAAATTAGGGTAAAATAAGTTCCTGTTAGTAGTTGTTAGTACCCGAACAGATGAAAAAAGGTTTATGGCAGCCGCCTAGATTACGCATTGATGAGGGGCATGAAGAAAGACGTGCAACTTGGCTAGAACTTTTCTATGATTTGGTATTTGTAGTTGCGATCGCTGAATTATCTCACAATTTGAGTAAGGATGTTTCTCTGGGCGGATTTGTTGGCTTTGTTGCCCTGTTTATCCCAATTTGGTGGTGCTGGATAGGGGCTACTTTTTATGCCACTCTTTTTGATACTGATGATTTGGGCGATCGCTTGCTAACTCTACTGCAAATGTCGATTATTATCGGTTTGACAGTAAATTTGCATCATGGTCTGAGTACATCTTCTCAGGGATTTGCTATTTCCTACATAGCTGCTCGCTGTATTCTGATTCTCCAATATTTGATTGCTGGACATCATGTACCAGAAGCCCGTCCTTTAACCAATTGGTATATGAGAGGTTTTAGTATTGGTGCTGTATTTTGGTTAGTTTCCCTATTTGTGCCAATTCCCTGGCGGTTTGGATGTTGGATATTAGGTTTGATTGTAGAATTTATTACTCCCATTGGTACTGGTCATTTAGCAGTCAAAATTCCGCCAAATATGTCTCATGTTCCCGAACGAATGGGACTATTTACAATCATAGTTTTAGGTGAATCAATGGCCGCAGTAGTCAAGGGTGTAGCCGGAAAACAATGGGATACCTCATCAATATTAACGGCTGTGTTGGGTGTGAGCATAGCGTTTAGTTTCTGGTGGCTTTATTTCGACAGCGTTGATACTTCACCATTAGAAACTATGAAAGCAGGTAAAATCAAAATCTTTCTGACTTGGCTTTATTCTCACCTCTTCTTGGCTATAGGTTTAGCGGCAATTGGGGTAGGGGTTGAACATATAATTGCTAAAAGTGGATTTGATGTTTTACCAGGAAATGAACGTTGGCTTTTTTGTGGTGCGATAACACTCTCCTTAATAGTTTTAGCCGTGATTAATTTCTCGACTTGTGTTTTAGATAAAATGCAAACAGGGAGAATTTTAAGTGTCTATCGTCTGGGCGCGGGAAGTTTTGTTTTATTCTTAGCTATTGCGGGAAATAATTTATCTCCTGTAGTTTTAATTGCTCTTGCGGCTGGCGCTTGTATGGTGACAGTAATTCTAGATTTATTAGCAAAAAACCAGTTTTTTGTCAGTAATTAGGTGAGTGGACAAGACACCAAACTCCACGGTTATCTAGCCCAATTATCGCACTTTTTCATAGTATAGTGATTTGCTCATATCCAAACGATGGCTAACAATATTTTCGGTGATCGGGGTTTGGTTTTATCTCAGAATTTTCATGAGAATTAGGAATTTCCTTATATAATTTTTGCTGATATAAAGATGAAAATTCAAAAACTTGTCCGCACTCTACAAAACCACAGAAACCGTCTTTTTTGGCATCAGGCAGAAAACCCGGTTGATAACCATATAACCACATTTTATTTTTGATTTTTGCTGGCAGTGTTGATAACTCTTCATAATTGGCATGAACAGGAGTTTGGCAGCATGAAGTTTCACAATCATGGAAAATTATATCTGCCTGTTCATAATATTCTCCATTCTTATGCAGACATAATTGGGTATCTGTAGATAAAAATATTTTAACGCCTTCTAATGTAAAATATAATCCATAGCTTGGCATCATATAAAAACCATTATTTACATGATTAACTTTGACGAGGTCAAATTTGATTTCTTGCCAAGTAAAATGACCATGAGGGTTAATTTTATGCTCTTGAAAAAATGTATCTATCGTCGCAATATCGCCATCAAGAAATCTGAGTCCACCAGATAAAGTTCTATCCCAAAGATTACTAGAAACATCTTTGCTTAAATAAATAGTTGGCTTTTGACATCTGGGATCAAATAATGTACTAAAAGCAATATATTCAAGTCCTCCTACATGATCCGAATGGAGATGACTAATATAAATATCGGTAACATCAAGATATGATAAACCAGCCGCATGGAGAGAAAGTCTAATATCTGTGCCACAATCAATTAATAGTTTATGATTTTGTTCAGTTACTAAGATTATATTAGACTGAAAATTATTAGTACCAACTGTAAAAGCTGAACCTGAACCTAAAAATATTAATTTTGTCATTTTGCTATTATTCAGTATCGAGTATGTTAATTTTACAATTATTTTGACTCCTGATGCCTAACTCCTAAATTATTAAGAATTTTGTGCATTAATTTGTGCAATTAAATTACTAAATTTGGTGATAATTTCTGGAGGTTTGGCAGTAAAGCGAATACAAAAATGGCCTATTTGGGCAGGTTTGTTCAAAACTTTGGCATACATAGCACCCGTTTCTTCTGATGGATTTGCTGTAGATAAATTAAGTTTGATATTGGTTAAATAAGAGGGTGGTTCTTGGATTTCTTCATTGACAAAACAAATTTCTGCTTCATTGATTGAAAGTCTCACTAAAATACCTTTAAACGATAAATTACCAATATCTTTACCATCTACTAGCGAATATTCAATGCCAATGGGTTCAGGAAGAGTGTATAATTCCTCTTGATGTTGAGAGAGAAAAAGATTGTATTCGCCAGTAATGCCAGCTATTTTATAAACATTGATTGGTTCTTGAACCCCTTTGGGGGTAACTTGCATTTGACTGTCAATTACCACTATTGACTCTACTTCTTGAAAAGTGGATTCAGAGATAATAATTTGGCCACCTGTCGTATAGCCCTCAATGCGGTAAGTTAAATTTACTTGACTGCCAACGATACCATACTTAGTGCGCTTTTCCGAGCCAATATTTCCTACAACCACAACACCCGTATTAATACCGATGCCCATTTCTAGAGGTGGTAGTCCCCATTCCTGCATTTTAGCGTTGACTTTAACCATAGCTAACTGCATGGCGATACCACAAGCAACGGCTCTAATAGCATCATCTTCTCTAGCTGTAGGAGCGCCAAAGAGTACCAAAATCCCATCACCCATGAATTCATCAATAGTTCCCTGATATTTGGTAATTTCATCTGCCATACATTCCAGATAAAAGTTGAGGATTTTGACAACTTCTTCTGGTGGTAATCTTTCTGATGTAGCTGTAAATCCTCTTAAGTCGGAGGTAAAAATAGTAATTTGCCGCCGTTCACCACCAAGTTTTAATCCTTCTGGATTTTCTAGTAAATTAGCTACAACTTCATCGGTTCAGTGGTTGCCGTCACAGCTTACATTGCTTGCACTGCTGGAAATATCCGCAAGGTCTTTGGGCGTTACTTAACGGATGAAG
>JANMGZ010000281.1:0-4867 GCA_031374905.1 Dolichospermum sp. OTE_70_metabat_362_sub | reverse complement strand
GGACACTACAGTTCTTATCCTAATCGTCCCGTTCCTGAAAAACTCAAAAAACGTCTAGATGCAGAATTTAAACAAGTAGAAGCATCGTTAAGACGTGGTGCTTAATCTGTTCTTCAAGGATTGTTTTTTAATGACTGAAATTAAATATAAACTTCCTTGAAAGCAGAACCTAACAACGTCAAAATACGAATTAGGGGATCTCATCCACCCAAAGATCCCCAAATTTAGTTATCGTAAAGATTACGGTTCTATCGTTCCCCTGATGGTAAAAAATATTAATTTAATTATGTAGGTTGGATTGTAGCTTGCTTGCCCATTGGGGTATGTTGACTGGACTTAGCAATCCAGGTAATGATAGATAGCCATTTTTAGATAACATAAGAAATGAATCATTTATGTAGTATAAAGTTTCAGTATCGCAAGCAATAGATAAAAAGGTTGAAAGTCTTGTGGTGAATTTTGTCCTTAATACAAGTGTATCCTGCTGTAATATAAATTTAAAACCAACTTTTCTTCAGGATTTTGTTACTGACAATAAACACAAACATCAACAAACCCAACTGAATTTGCCAAGGCGCTAAAACTAAACTAATAATGAAAATGACGGCCGTTAAAACGCCTGCAATATTGGTGATTTCATCATCATTTTTTTTGAAGAGATAGCCAGTCATTACACCTGTAAATAATGTAATCAAGAAAAATAAAGGCATTTTTACTAATCTCTAAACTACGACCTACTGTTAATACCAGTAGATTTAAACTATTTTGGGGAATGCTATTGATCATATACTTAAGTAAGGCAAAATGGCAAGAAATTTATTATAAAGCTATGAAATAGCTATTTTCAAATGATGCCATTATTTGGTACATTGAATTAACACTATCTATTCGTGCTAAAAGCAATCTAACACTTTCAATTTAAATATCCAATGTTGAATATTTCTCAACTCCTGGCAACTGAACTAAAACTCAAGCCTCACCAAGTACAAAATGCCCTAAAACTCTTAGCTGAAGGGGCGACAATTCCCTTTATTGCCCGTTACCGTAAAGAACGAACAGATGAATTAGATGAAGTCCAATTACGGGATTTACAAGATAGGCATAATTACTTAACGGAATTAGAGGAAAGAAAGAAAGTAATTGTGAATGCGATCGCTCAACAAGATAAACTTACCCCAGAACTAAAAACAAAAATAGAATCCTGTTTACAAAAAACTGACCTGGAAGATTTATATTTACCCTATCGTCCTAAACGTCGGACTCGTGCCACCATTGCCAGAGAAAAAGGACTAGAAGCACTGGCTACATTTATTAAATCCCTAAATGTGAAAAATGGTATTTCCGCATCGTTAGAGGCAGAATCAGCAAAGTATATTTCGGAAACTTTAGGGGTAAAAAACGCAGATGAAGCTTTAAAAGGTGCGTTTGATATCTTAGCTGAAGAAGTAGCAGAAAAAGCAGAATTACGCGCATACATACGCGAATATTTGTTAGAAAATGGGGTGTTTGTTTCTCGGATTAAAGACGAATATCCTGAAGGGACAACAAAATTTGAAATGTACCGAAATTATCAGATAAAAGTCAAAAATATCGCCCCTCATAATTTATTGGCTTTATGTCGAGGAGAAGATGAAAAAATTCTCAGTTTTGAAGTTGCTTATGACGAAGAGGTTGTTCTGAGTTATTTAGAATCTCAAGAAATAAACACTAAAGTTCGCAATATTCGAGACTTTTATCAAGTCATGTTAAAAGATAGTTTTAATCGCTTGATGAAAACTTCCTTAATTAGCGAAGTAACAAACGAGAAAAAAACCTTTGCTGATATAGAATCAATCAAAACCTTTGAAACAAATTTACGAGAATTGCTGTTATCCGCACCCGCAGGAATGAAACCCACAATGGCCATAGATCCAGGTTTTAGAACCGGGTGTAAAGTCGCTATATTAGATGAAACTGGGCAATTTTTAGAATATCAAGCCGTCTTTCCCCACCAAGCCGCAGAACAACGCCAAAAAGCCGCACAAACTATTAAGAAATTACTTGAAAAATACCAAATTCAATTAATCGCTATTGGTAACGGTACAGCTTCAAGAGAAACAGAAGAATTTGTCGCGGAAGTATTACCCAATATAGCCCATAAACCCGTTAAAGTTATGGTAAATGAATCTGGTGCATCTATATATTCTGCCAGCGACGTAGCTAGGGAAGAATTTCCCGATTTAGATATTACTGTGCGAGGTGCAATTAGTATTGGACGAAGATTACAAGATCCTTTAGCAGAATTAGTCAAAATTGATCCTAAATCAATTGGTGTCGGACAATATCAACATGACGTTGATCAAAAATTACTGAAAAAGAAATTAGATGAAACCGTTGAAAGTTGCGTTAATTATGTGGGTGTAGACTTAAATACAGCTTCTAAAGAACTTCTCACTTTTGTTTCAGGAATTACCCCAACTATAGCTAATAATATTATTGCCTATCGTAACCAAAATGGAGCATTTAAAAATCGCCGTCAACTCTTAAAAGTAGCCAAACTTGGACCAAAAGCTTTTGAACAAGCAGCAGGTTTTTTAAGAATTCGTGGTGGTGAAAACCCCTTAGATAATACCGCAGTTCATCCAGAAAGTTACTCTTTAGTGCAATCTATCGCGGCTGATTTAGGAGTATCCTTAAATCAAGTTACACAAGTTGCTGAAAACCTCAAAAAAGCCAATATCAAGAAATACGTCACCGACACAATTGGAGAACCAACCCTGCGCGACATTCTCAGCGAATTAGAAAAACCAGGCAGAGATCCTCGGGCGGAATTTAAATATGCTACTTTTAAAGAAGGAATCAAAGAAATTAAAGATTTAACTGTAGGAATGCAATTAGAAGGAATGATTACTAATGTTGCTAACTTCGGTGCTTTCGTTGATATTGGTGTCCATCAAGATGGCTTAGTGCATATTTCCCAACTTGCTGATAAATTTGTAGATGATCCCAAAAAAATTGTCAAAGTTGGACAAGTCGTAAAAGTACAAGTTTTAGAAATCAACGAAAAACTCAAACGCATAGGTTTATCAATGAAAGGAATCAAACAATAATATATTTATATCTTCGATTTCTCTCAGAAGTCAGGGATCTTGTGGGAATTTTGTTATTTAATCTAACTTAAGATAGATCAAGATTATATCTAAGAAAAGATGTGAAATATTAATCTATCTTTAAAAATAGTAGTTAGCACTGATATTGCTGTTACTGAGGTAAAAAATGTTGTCATATTTTTTCATTGCACTCGCTACAGCTTTAAGTTTGCTGATTGTTGATTTAGTTGTTCCCGGTGTAAATCTTGCTAATTTTCCTTCAGCTTTAATTGCCGCTGCTGTGATTGGTTTAATTAATAGTGGAATTAAACCGTCTCTTAGTACGTTATCTTTACCTTTGACATATCTGACGTTGGGTGGATTTTCTCTAATTGTCAACGGAATCTGCTTTTGGTTAGCATCAGTTTTAGTTCCAGGTTTTCAAGTTCGAGGATTAATTGCTTTTATTATTGGTCCTGTAGTTCTCTCTTTAGCTAATACCTTTCTAAGTAAATACTTCGCAGAAAAAGGTTTTGAATTACAAGATAGTCAATAAGTAAACCCATTTTTAAAACTAGGAAATATCCATGAACTTATTGCGTATACTTCTCGGTTTATTTTTACCTCCCTTGGGGGTTTTTCTCACAGTTGGATTTGGTCCAACTTTGTTAATTAACATTGTGCTTACCCTGCTTGGTTGGCTTCCTGGTAGTATTCATGCAGTGTGGGTAATTGTCAAGCACGAAGAAAATATTAATAGAGAGGAAGGTACTTATTAACTATAGCAATCAATAACAATAAGATCCCCGACTTCTTAAAGAAGTCGGGGATCTAACTTTCAAATTAAATAAGAAGGATAGTCACTCATTAAGCCCTAATATCTTTATCTTTGAATAAGTCAGCCGTTGCTAAGAGTAACTCGCGTAAAGTTTGTTTTACTTGACGTTCTTTTTTAGCTATAACTGTACCTGCGGTTGCTAATTTTTGTTCCATGAGTGAGTAGCTTTCTTTTACTTGTCCAGTGATAGATTCAGCTTTGGGATGGGATTTATCACACCATTGTTTTGCTTCATTTAAATAATCCTGTACCTCTTGATCACTTCCGCTATAACGTGCAGATAAATTGGCTCGAATAATTGCTGATTGTGCTTGTAATTGTGCATAGCGTTTCTTTAATAATCCGACTTCTTCGCTATCTTTGATAGTATCAATTGCTGAATCAATCGCAATTTTTGTATCTGCTGATTTATCTTGACTTGTCTCGACTATCTTGGTTAAAATTCCTTCAATTTCTGCTTGTAGTTCTTCTTCTTCCCGATCTAATTGGGCTTGTAACTGCTTTATTTCTGCTTGGGTTTTGACAATATTTGAGTGTTTTTTAAGATTTATTGCTTCCATAGCCCCTTCAATTGAAGCTACAACTCCTTCTTTAACTTCAGTACCTTTTTCCTGTAAATTATCAATGACGGTAGAAACAGCATCAGTCACTAAGTTACGCAGTTCGTGAGAACCTTCTTGAAACTCCGCACTTACTTGAGAAACAGCAGATTTTACAATTTCTCGAATCCGTTCAGCTTTTAATTGTCCTGTTTCTTTAGCTTGGTGCAAATCTATTTGAATTTGTTCTTTAACATTCTTATTCATAGTCATATTCAATGTCAATTTCCATGCAATACTGACATTTAGTATGATGAAATATTTGTGTTATTCACACCCTCTCCAGAAATAACAGTATATCTATCTTTAGTAGTATTTGGCGACTAGAAGTCGCTACTACACAAGCAAAGTCCACCTGCGTG
>JANMGZ010000212.1:0-1936 GCA_031374905.1 Dolichospermum sp. OTE_70_metabat_362_sub | reverse complement strand
TGGGCGATGGAATGCCGCCTTCAGCGGACAAATCGGCCGGAAAACCCGCTTCTTCCACTGGCCCGGCCAAAGTCACGCAAGCGGACATCCAGCCCGATGCCCCGAATGAGTACACCGTGGTCAAGGGTGCGATCACCTGGGAGCTGGGCGTGCTCACCGACGCCAAGGCGGGGATGGTGCTGCGGGGCTACGCCGATAGTAATGGTCAGAAACATTGGTTCGCTACTGAGTCATTCATGCTCGATTATTCCCTATTTACCAGTACAGGGCAGGCTGTCAAAGGTACTCTCGCAGGCAGTCATTGGGATGATCTCAGCTATCAAGCCAAGATTGCCGAGTCGAAAATCCAACTGGCACGACTGGCACAACCAATCAAGACGATCGAACGGGGTAAATATCGCACCTATCTGGCTCCAGCGGCTACTGCTGACTTATTGGGAATGTTGTCTTGGGGGGGGATTAGTGAGGCGGCTTTACAGCAGGGCAGAAGCTGTTTTGGGGCACTCCAGCGGGGTGAACAGTCACTTTCGAGCCAGTTGACGATCTCTGAAAACTTCCAGCGGGGGTTGGTGCCGAGATTTAATGAACTGGGTGAAATTGCACCATCTAATCTGACTTTAATCGATCGAGGTCACTTGGCGAATACTTTAGTAAATGCACGGACAGCAAAAGAGTATCAGAAACCAGCTAATGGGGCAAACAGGGGCGAATCCCTCCGCTCGGCAGAGATCAGTCCAGGCACACTTGAAACTAGCCAAATCCTAGCAGAATTGGACACTGGATTATACCTATCCAATCTCCATTATCTCAACTGGAGCGATCGACCAACCGGAAGAGTCACGGGGATGACACGCTACGCCTGTTTCTGGGTGGAAGGGGGCGAGATCGTTGCGCCGATCGCCAATTTACGCTTTGATGAGAGTCTGTACCAATGCTGGGGTAACAATCTGCTGAATCTGACCAATAGCTTAGAGTTTATCCCCGATGTCGATACTTATGGCAGTCGTCAACTAGGTGGGAGCTGGGTTCCAGGAATATTAATCGAAGATTTTACCTACACCCTCTAATCGTGAATAGTGTTTCAATTATTTAACTTTTAAAATTCGAGACTTTGGCTCAATTACCGATTCTTTTGGGCATAATAATTGAAGTCATCGCCAGCGAATTGCGGATCTAAAAATTGATGTCAACACTGGAAGACAACTTCATCATTAATTTCTGGGGCGTGCGAGGGAGTATCGCCTGTCCTGGAACTGCTACTGTACGATACGGTGGCAATACGCCGTGTGTGGAAATGTTGGTGAATAGTCATCGGCTGATTTTTGACGCGGGAACAGGGATTCATGTATTAGGACAATCCTTGTTGGGCGATCTCCCCGTGAGTGGGCATTTATTTTTTTCCCACTCCCATTGGGATCATATTCAGGGTTTTCCGTTTTTTTCTCCAGCATTTATGGAGGGAAATGAATTTGATATCTATGGTGGGGTAATTCCGCATGGTGTAACGATCGAACATCGTCTTCACGATCAGATGACTCAGCCCAATTTTCCGGTACCATTACAGGTAATGGGTGCCAATTTACGGTTTCATAATCTTGACTATGGCGACAAGATTAAGTTAGGTGATGTGACTGTCACGACTGGATTATTAAACCATCCTGGTGGCGCGATGGGCTATCGCGTAAGCTGGCAAGATTGTGCTGTTGCCTATATTACTGATACCGAGCATTTTAGCGATCGATTAGACGAAAATGTCTTAAAATTAGCCGACCGTGCTGATGTTTTGATCTATGATTCTACCTATACTGATGCAGAGTATCATCATCATCAGTCTGGTAAAGTTGGTTGGGGACATTCAACCTGGCAAGAAGCTGTAAAAGTTGCTCAAGTTGCACAGGTTAAAAAGCTAGTAATATTTCACCACGATCCTAGCCAT
>JANMGZ010000184.1:0-2010 GCA_031374905.1 Dolichospermum sp. OTE_70_metabat_362_sub | reverse complement strand
CACCGCCCAAAATTTAGACTTTGCTAAATATGCAGTTGCGATTACAGGGACTGACAGCAACTTGGATAAAATCGCCAAATCTGAAAATTGGTTAGCCCGCTTTTTCATGTATGACTGGGTAGGCGGACGGACATCGGAAATGTCTGCTGTAGGGCTAGTTCCTGCGGCATTACAAGGCATTGATATCCGTGCCATGCTGGATGGGGCAAAAGAAATGGATGATGCCACCCGCGTCCCTAATCTCAAACATAACCCAGCCGCTTTATTAGCCCTGGCTTGGTATTTCTCTGGCAATGGCAAAGGTGAGAAAGATATGGTTGTCTTACCTTATAAAGATAGTTTGTTGCTATTTAGCCGTTATTTACAACAACTGGTCATGGAATCCTTGGGTAAAGAACAGGATTTAGACGGGAAAACTGTATATCAAGGGATTGCAGTCTATGGTAACAAAGGTTCAACCGACCAACACGCTTATGTACAACAGTTGCGTGAAGGTGTCCCCAATTTCTTTGCTACCTTGATTGAAGTTTTAGAAGATCGTCAAGGAAAATCCACAGAAGTTGATCCTGGAGTGACTGCTGGTGATTATCTCTCTGGTTTCCTGTTAGGAACTCGTCAAGCATTGTATGATAATAACCGCGATTCGATTACAGTTAGCATTCCTCAAGTTAATGCTCGCACTGTAGGCGCGTTAATTGCATTGTATGAACGGGCTGTAGGTTTATATGCCAGTTTGGTAAATGTCAATGCTTATCATCAACCTGGGGTGGAAGCTGGTAAAAAAGCCGCTGCTGTGATTCTCGATTTACAAAAACGAGTTTTGGAAGTGTTACAAACTCAGAAAAAACCAATTTCTATGACTGAACTGGCAAATATTGCCGATGTTGCTGAAGAGGTTGAAGCAATTTACAAAATTCTCCGTCATTTACATAGTAATAATCGGGGTGTGGTGTTAACTGGTGATTTAGCTAAACCAGGAAGTTTAACTGTTTCTCTCGGTTAAATACAATTAGATCCCCGACTTCTTCAAGAAGTCGGGGATCTGAAGAAGTCGGGAATTTTGTTTTCTACATAATTGGTACAAACTGAGATTTATCAGGTATTATGCAATTTGCTGTTCATCCATTGGAGTCAGATGAATTACTACCCTCTGATTAAGAGCATGAGCGATTTTTTGCAGCATGGAAAGAGAATGTCCTTCATAGTCAGCATCTTCTAGCCGTGCAATTACTGGTTGTTTTGTGCTAATCAGTTCAGCCAACTGTTTCTGCGTTAACCCAGCTTTGGTTCTGGCTTCATATATTAATTGTGCCACTTCTGCATTAATAGCAGATACTGCTACCATTGCCTCAAGTTGAGGATCAGTACGAGTCATCTTATCGATAATTTTAATCGCATCCTTAGTCTTGGCCATCGTCTTCCTCCTCGTAGCAAGTGTGTGCTTCTGGGTTTTCCTCAAATAAACGCTTTCGCGCTATCGCTCGTTCGATATCAATTGCTGGTACTGCTGCTTGTTCTTTCGTAATGGCTTGTGCCAGAATCGCCACGTTTTGCCCATAAAAGAAGTACAAAATCCGGTACTGGACACGAATATGCTTTGCTCGCAATTCATAAATTCCATCTCGCAGGTAATCCGCCCCAGGGCGACGCAGTTCGTATCCTAAAGCCGCAAGTTGCTTGATGCGAGCTACACAGTTTGCATATCCTTTGCGGTCTTCTTTTAAAAGTCGCGTCAACCATTCCAGAACAGGTACTTCCCCATCCTCCTGGTAGAAAACAACCTGGGTTTCAGGCACTGCACACTCTCTCACTATATCAATATTGTTATTATACGCTAACTCGGATACTTTGGCACAATGACCTCCATGTTTGGTGTTTTGCGTACGCAAATATTCAAATATCTAAATATTCAACTACACAATGAAGTGCGGAATGTGGGGTATAACATTCTTCCACAATTATACTCAGCAAGGGCATCAATCCGACAAGCGATCGCTTCAGAATACTCAG
>JANMGZ010000062.1:0-11614 GCA_031374905.1 Dolichospermum sp. OTE_70_metabat_362_sub | reverse complement strand
TGATTTTTGGTGGGGAGTTGGTGATTTTTTTTGTCTGAATCAGGATATCCAGGATTTGAGGATTTATGGCTAACGCCACGCTTCGCTATCAGGATGTTAGTGAATCATATATTCTGGGAAGGAGCTGATTTTATGTGTCTTTATCATCCTGTTTTCGAATCGTGTCGTTATCAATAAAACCTATAATCTTTTATATCTTGATTCACACAAAAAAAATCACCAACTCCCCACCAAAAATCATTCAATAACATCCTGATAGCGAAGCGTGGCGTTAGCCATAAATCCTCAAATCCTGGATATCCTGATTCAGACAATAATTTATTTCCCCAACTACATAATATTAATGGGATCTACATCAATTGTTAAACTAACGGAAGCGGGAGAAAGCGATAGCGAAGCGCTGCTGCAAGCAGTTCGCACTTCTGGCCAATCTGGTAAATTAGGTAAAGCATCAGGATCAAACTTGAGTAATATTTGCCAGCGATAACGGTTAGCAACTCGTAAAATACTAGCTGGTGCGGGTCCCAATATCTCAAATCCTTCCTTATCACTCAAAAATGTAGCAATGATTTGGGCTGTATTTTGGACTTGAATCGGATCTAAACTACTTAACCGCAATAAAATTAATCTCCCATAGGGAGGATAATTTAATGCCTGTCTTTCTGCTAATTCTGCATCAGCAAAAGATTGATAATCATGTTTTTGCACAGCTTCAATAATCGGATGTTCTGGAGTATAGGTTTGGACAATTACCCTCCCTGGATCATCTCCTCTTCCCGCCCTTCCTGCAACTTGAGTCAGAGTTTGAAATGTGCGTTCATTGGCGCGATAATCGGATAAATGCAATAATCCGTCCGCAGCGACGACACCCACAAGGGTAACTTGAGGTAAATCTAACCCTTTCGTCAACATTTGTGTTCCCACTAATAAATGCGCTTCACCGTTAGCAAATTTGGTGAGGAGAGTCCGGTGTGAACCTTTGGTGCTGGTGGTATCACTATCAAAGCGAATTATTTTCAAATTGGGAAATTGTTTAGTTAATTCCTGCGCTACCCGTTGAGTACCGCTTCCGAAAAACTTTAAATAAGGGGAACTGCATTCGGGACAATGGGGAGGATGTAAGCGCCCATAATTACAATAATGACAGCGTAATAATTCCGGCGCTCCTGCTTCTACATGATGATAAGCTAGGGAAACGTCACAGTGGGGACATTCCAACACATAACCACAACTACGACAAGAGACAAAGGTACTATGTCCGCGCCGATGAATAAATAATATTCCCTGTTGTTGTTTTTCTTCCAATTGTTGCAGTGCATTTTGCAGCTTTCTACTAAAAATAGACCGATTTCCCTCTTTTAACTCTTGACGCATATCCACTATTTCCACAGGGGGTAATGGGCGTGAGTTAATGCGTTCTGGTAATGAGAGATAATGTTGATTCATACTCAACCAACTCTCTAAAGAAGGAGTTGCTGAACCTAAAATTAGGGGACAATGTACTAATTCGGCTCGCCATTGGGCGACGGTGCGGGCGTGATAGGTGGGAATGGGGGAATCTTGTTTAAAGCTGCTGTCGTGTTCTTCGTCGAGGATAATTAAGCCTAGATTGGGTAAAGGAGCAAAAATGGCACTGCGAGTCCCAATGATGATTTGCGGTTCTCCTGTGAGCATTTGTCGCCAAGTGTCGTAACGTTCGCCATCGGATAAGGCACTATGATAAACGTGGACTTTGTGACCAAATCTAGCGCGAAATCTGTCTGTGAGTTGAGGTGTGAGTCCGATTTCGGGAACTAAGACTAGGGCGGATTTTCCTTGTTCGAGTAATGGTGATATGGCTTGTAAATATACTTCTGTTTTTCCTGAACCTGTTACCCCATGTAACAATACTTGAGCAAATCCAGTTAAGGAATTAATCGTTTCTAAGGCGTTATTTTGGGCTGGTGTTAAGGATTTCGCCGAATCCCCGACTACTGTTGGGCCTTGATCTGTGCGTAATATTTCCCTGTCTTCAATGACTATATAGCCTTTATTTACTAAGGCTTTGAGTGTAGAAGTGCTGGTAGCGCAAAGTTGTAATAGTTCATTTTGCCACATTTCCCCGCTTTGTCGGCGCAAAACTTCGACAATTTCTTTTTGACGGGGTGTTAAATCGTTATCATGAGGGCGCAGGACCTGCGCCCCTACGAGTGTGACAGCTTTTTGTAATTTAGGTTTTGTGAGTTGTGGCGGTTCTAAATAATTTTCTGCTAAACCTAAACGGATTAATTCCCGAATAGCGCGATATGCGGCTTTAACTTTTTGTTGAATGTAGTGATAACTATAATCGGCTGTCGGGGTTTTTTCTAAAAGTGTGATTACTTGCTGGGCTGTAGGGCTAATGTAAATAGAAAGATTTTCTCTACCCAAGGGAGTTAACCGCAGACGACGTTGTGATCTTCCTAATAATCCCGGTGGTAAAGCGACGCGAATCACCTGAATTAGAGGTGTATAGTAATAGGATGCAACACGATTAAGTAATGTCCAATAAGCAGGAGGGAAAAACCCTTCACTAACTACATCTTCTACTTCCCGAATTTTTTCTAAGGGAATATCTAGATTCGGTTCAGTTAATAAGCGAATTGCAATTCCACCTACCTGTGTTGCACCAAAGGGAACACTTAAAATATCCCCTGGTTTGATTGATAACTGTTCTGGGATTTTATAGGTAAATAGGTCTAGACATCCTGGACAGTCTACAAGCACTTCCACCCATTGAGATAAATTTGTTTGAGATTGATATGCTCCTTCTGGTTCAGCTACGGCGATAACAGATGAATTTACACTAATACTATACATAATTTTTCGATTTATCAACAAATATTGTATTTACAGACTTGGTTAATTTTGTCCAAGCCTACTTAATTCTATTCTTTGGTTTTAGCTGATGTAAATAGTATTTTACAATACTTCAACTCCTCATAATACTTGATAATGTGGAATTTATGTAATCTACAGGACAAATTATTTTCTAACATCTGGGTAATAAATAATTGAAACTTGAAAATTGATTTACCTACTTGTGACCTAAAACTGCAAAGCCTATCTTTAGAAATACGTTGAGGCAATGAGTAATCATGAGTAAGTAGTCGGACAAAATTAAATTCACTTGTTGAGAGAGGGAATTTTTAACTAGAAATAGAAAAATCAGTTGTGTAATTAATTTTGTTCTCTTACTTAATAGGTAATCAGGTAAAGATTCAGAATATAGAATAAATTTTAGCTAAAGATATTGTGAAAATTCTGATCTAATAAGTATTTCAACTTTTGAATACTGATTTATAACTTCTTGCGTAATTATGTTATTAATTAACGTTCAGATTGAACTACTAAATAAGGTATAGAGCTTTTCCACCCATTGATAGATATTAAATATTTTTTCAATATGAGATGCTTTTAAACGATAAATATTATCCGGATTGTAAGTTTATATTTTTGTATTTTGGATCATTTAGTAAATTTTCGTAGAGATAAATAACTCTAGTACCAAAATGGCGATTTATTCAATTACTTTCATCACCTAAACCGGACAAACATAGAAACTTTGCAAAAAATACACAAAAATTTAATATATAGCTTTCATTGCTAATTAGTGGAGGTGCTGAACAGACAACAGGCAACAAGCAACAGATTTTTTCACAGATGATTTAGGATGGATATATAGGGGGTGTTTATCTAAATTTTCGATATTTGTTAAAGTTAGTGTCAGGAGGTTTGAGATATTTGGTAATTAAGAAAAAAAAATGAAGAATATGTCAATTAATTTTCTGAAAAAGATAGCTTTTTTTGGGTGCTAAAGCCATTAATGATTATAGGTTGTATCTAGCCAGAACTAAAAATAATGGACAAATACTGATTTGCATTCCAGATGAGGAATGATCAAAAAGAGCGTCTTTTGCTCCCGAACAAGGGTGTATTTGTCCTGAAGGGAAAACTACCAAGCCTGAAACAGGCTGTTGTCATTAAATTATGTACCAAACAAAGCAACCATCCCTAAAGGAAACTATGAATCTTGCTGAATTGGGAACAATGGAAATACTAGAGAATATTACTGATCATGAAGAACCAACAATTGAGAGTTTAGATCAAGTAGTATATGAAGATACTGCAATTGTCGAAAACTTGGAATCAGAAGAACGCCATGGCGATGACATGGCCGCTGCTCGTCCTTCGGGATATAATAAAACCGAAAATGATGATGCTGTTGGCGCATTTTTTAAAGAAATGGCGCGTTATCCACTACTTAAACCAGATGAAGAAGTGGAGTTAGCGCGACGGGTGAGATTTTTAGAAGAAGTCAAAGAATTGCAAGCAGCTTTGGAATTAGAACTAGGAAAAAACCCTAGTAAAACCCAGTTAGCTTCTCAATTAGAAATGACAGAAAAACAACTGGAAAGCCGCTTGTATCAGGGTAGAGTCGCCAAGCGGAAAATGATTCGTTCTAATCTGAGGTTAGTCGTATCTATTGCTAAACGATATTTAAATCGTGGTGTCCCTTTTCTCGATTTAATTCAAGAAGGAGCAATGGGTTTAAACCGCGCTTCTGAAAAATTTGATCCTGATAAAGGATATAAGTTTTCTACTTATGCTTATTGGTGGATTAGACAAGCAATTACCAGGGCGATCGCTAACGATGCTCGAACTATTCGCTTACCAATCCATATTGTTGAAAAACTTAATAAACTAAAAAAAGCTCAACGAGAACTCAAGCAAAAGTTTTCTCGCAATCCCACAGAGGCCGAAATGGCCGAAGCTTTGGAAATCACAGTTCACCAACTCCGACAACTTCAACAACTCCGACGACAAGCACTTTCTCTTAACCACCGCGTTGGTAAGGAAGAAGACACAGAGTTAATGGATTTGCTAGAAGATGAAGATAACCAGTCTCCCGAAGCAAAAATGAACGAAAACATGATGCGTCAGGAAATTTGGGAAGTCTTAGGAGACGTACTTACCCCACGGGAGAAAGATGTCATTTCCCTCCGTTATGGACTCACCAGCAGCGAACCCTGCACTCTAGAAGAGGTGGGTAATATGTTTAACCTTTCCCGTGAACGAGTCCGCCAAATCCAAAGTAAAGCCATGCGAAAGCTCCGTCGTCCCCACATAGCCAAGCGTTTAAAAGGCTGGTTAGTCTAATTCAGTTGACAATTGACAATTGACAATTGACAATTGACAATTGTCAACTGACCAATGACTAATGACTAATTTAATTATCCGTTTTGCTCAACCCAGTGATTCTCATACCTTGTTTCTATTAATTCAGGGACTTGCAGAGTATGAAAAACTATCTGATGCTGTCATTGGTAATGCTGAAGCTCTCAAAGATCATTTATTCGGTTCACCAAAATATATAGACGCAATCCTTGCTGAATCAGAAGATAAAGCCGTAGGTTTTGCCATATTTTTTCATAATTATTCGACATTTCTCACCAAACCAGGAATTTACCTAGAAGATATCTTTGTTTTGCCAGAATATCGCCGCCAAGGTATTGGTAAAGCACTTTTATCAAAAGTAGCACAAATAGCTGTAGAAAGGGATTGTGGGCGGTTAGAGTGGAGTGTTTTAGATTGGAATGTGTCGGCTCAAACATTTTATCGCAATATGGGAGCAGATATTTTAGAAGATTGGCGAATTTGTCGGGTGACTGACAAGAATCTTACACAATTAGCCAATCAAAAATGAAGTTTAAGGGATAACGGAGAAATATTCCAAATTTCCCTTTTATCCTTAATAATTAATTTCTTTTTGCTGATATTAAATTTATATTTACATAAATTTATTTTTTGCCTAAACCCTGAAACTATCAATCAATTAATCTCCAATTCTCCATTATTAGAACCAACTTTGACAGCCTGTCATTTGACTAATGCAACGAAATCAAATGAGAATTAGAGAGGATATTTGTATTGATTCAGCGATTATTGTAGAGAGAACGCCAAATGAAAAGAATTATCTCAGTATTATTATTAGGCATAGCTATCTTCACCTTTGCCTTCACTAGTCCTGCTTTAGCCGCAGACGCAGCCAGTGGAGCTAAAATATTTAGTGCTAATTGTGCATCTTGTCACGCAGGTGGTAAAAATTTAGTTAATGGTGCTAAAAGCTTGAAGAAGGCAGATTTGGTAAAGTACGATATGTACTCGGATAAAGCAATTATTGCTCAAGTTACTAAGGGTAAAAATGCTATGCCAGCTTTTGGTAAAAAATTAAAAGCAGAGCAAATAGAAGATGTAGCAGCTTATGTACTAGCACAAGCTGATCAAGACTGGAAAAAATAAGCCTACGTCTAATGTGATAACTTAACAAAGGGCGGGGCTTTTTGTCCCGCTTAAACTTCTTAATTTGTTAAAATGGTGGTTTTCAGCTTATTTTCTTATAAAAAATATTTTCCCAAAATAACAGCGCATTCACTATGTTATCAGTCAAAGATGCAGAAACTATTATTTTCAATTTCGTCCAACCTTTAAATAAAGAACATGATATTGAAGTTATTGATTTATTAACAGCATCTCACCGCATTTTAGCAACTCCTGTAATTAGTTCTTTAGATTTTCCCCATTGGGATAATTCCGCAATGGATGGTTTTGCAGTCCGTTATGAAGATGTACAAAATTCAAGTCCTGAAAATCCGACAATTTTAGAAATTGTCGAAGAGATTCCCGCAGGATATCAACCCCAAATTACGATTAAAACAGGAAAAGCAGCCAGGATTTTCACCGGTGCAATCATGCCAAAAGGTGCAGATACTGTAGTTATGCAGGAAAAAACTAAATTGCAAGAAAACCAAGTTTTTATCTTAGCTACACCACAACCGCAAGAATTTGTGAGACACCAAGGAGACTTTTACCAAGCAGGAAAAGAACTTTTACCAGCAGGAATCCCCCTCAATGCCGCAGAAATTGCCATTTTAGCTGCGGCACAATTACCTAAAATCAGTGTTTTCCGTCGTCCACGGGTGGCAATTTTTTCCAGCGGTGACGAATTAGTAACACCAGAACAAACCCTAAAACCTGGACAAATTGTAGATTCTAACCAATATGCCTTAGCAGCATTGGTAAAAGAATTAGGTGCAGAAGTGTTAATGTTAGGAATAGTTAAAGATAATCCGACTGCTTTAACAGAGACTATAAATTATGCCATTCATCATGCTGATATAGTTCTTTCTTCCGGTGGAGTTTCCGTCGGTGATTATGATTATATTGATAATATATTAGCAACTCTGGGGGCAAAAATTCATTTTCGCGCCGTGCAAATGCGTCCAGGAAAACCCCTTACATTTGCCACATTTCCCAATTCCCTTTATTTTGGTTTACCAGGAAATCCCGTTTCTGCTTTGGTGACATTTTGGCGATTTGTGCAACCGACAATCAAAAAACTTTCGGGACTTAATACAGGTTGGGAAGCAAAATTTTTAAAAGTTAAATCCCATTCCGAATTAAAATCCAACGGGAAAATGGAAACTTATATTTGGGGTACTTTAAAGCTAAATAATGGTATTTATGAATTTCATCAAACCAGTGGTAACTTAAATTCTGGAAACTTAATTAACTTATCCCAAACTAATGCTTTAGCCATTTTACCAGTAGGAAAAACATTAATTTCACCAGGAGAAGAAACCTTGGTTTTGCAAATAGGATAATTTGTAGCCGAACAGTGCTATTAATAACGCCCATTATCTCAAGAAAATAAAATTATTTTTGTATACAATTATTTGGTTAACTTAACTAAATATTGGCTTAGATTTTCTAATAATCTTTGATGCCTCTCAGTTGAAATTGCGCCAATTGAACCAATTATACTATTATAAAATATAACAGTTAAAAAACTCAATCGAATAACAGATTGACTAATTAAACCACTGGATTTAAAATCCTCATCCTCTAATGAAATTATTTCATCAAAATTAGCAATATACTGTTTTAATTGGGTACTAATACCACAAACTAAAAAGTCTTGATATTTTGGCATTTCTTTTAAAATTAGCGCAGGACGGTTTTTTATTTCTCCATTTGCTTGGGGAATGGGGGTTAATATAATATTACCTTCTTTCATAATTATTATTATATTCTTTAATTGATTCTAGGGTATATTCTGGTTCATTATCTCCATAACATTGATTAATATTTTTCTTTGAAAAATACTCCCAATCGTCTTCATTTTCTGTATTGTTATCTACAATAATAGGCGTAATTAACACTTTTGTTCCTTCGGGAATAGATAAGGAATCAATTAATTCTATTTTGCCATTTTTAACAATTGCTAACTGTGATGATATCATACTTGTATTTACCATTTTTCTGTATTTTAGCATCTTTAATGTTAACAAGACACTAAAAAAGGGTAATTCCATAAAAATCAGAATTACCCTTGTTCAAAGTTTAAGAAAAATTACGCAAAAGCTGCCATTTTCACATCGTTATTACCAAGAATTTCTTGTAATTCCTCAGCGTCAACGGTTTCTTTTTCAATCAGCATTTGAGCAATTTCATCTAATACCTTGCGGTTATTAACTAAAACTTCTTTAGCTCGAATATAAGCAGTATCTACTAACTTCCGAACTTCTTCGTCAATAGCAGCAGCGGTTTCTTCCGAGAAATCGCGTTCTGACATAATATCTCGACCCAGGAACATATTTCCTTGTTGACGACCAAGGGCAACAGGACCCAAGCGATCGCTCATCCCAAACCGAGTTATCATTTGTTTAGCTACTCTGGCCACTTGCTGTAAATCATTAGAAGCACCAGTCGTAACTTCCTCTTCACCAAAAATGATTTCTTCAGCGAGACGACCACCTAAAGCCACAGCCATTTGATTTTCCAAATAAGCACGGCTATATAAACCAGTATCCATACGGTCTTCGCTAGGAGTAAACCAAGTTAACCCACCCGCTTGACCCCGAGGAATAATGCTAATCTTTTGCACAGGGTCATAGTCAGGCATTAAAGCCCCAACTAAAGCGTGACCTGCTTCATGGTATGCAACTAAAGTTTTGCGCTTTTCGCTCATTACCCGGTCTTTCTTTTCAGGACCTGCTAATACACGGTCAATAGCATCATTAACTTCATCCATCGAAATTTCAGTTAAATTCCGACGGGCGGCTAAAATTGCAGCTTCATTCAACAAATTAGACAAATCTGCACCAGTAAAACCAGGAGTCCGACGGGCAATTTTATCCAAATCTACATCTTTAGATAAAGTTTTACCACGGGCGTGAACTCTCAATATTTCGCTTCTTCCAGCGTAGTCAGGACGGTCTACAACAACTTGACGGTCAAAACGACCGGGACGTAATAAAGCCGCGTCTAGAACATCAGGACGGTTGGTAGCAGCAATAATAATAATACCGGTGTTACCTTCAAAGCCGTCCATTTCCGTCAGCAACTGGTTAAGGGTTTGTTCCCGTTCGTCGTTACCACCACCCAAACCAGCACCCCGTTGACGACCTACCGCGTCAATTTCATCAATAAAGACGATACAAGGAGCGTTGGTTTTTGCTTGTTCAAATAAATCACGGACGCGGGAAGCACCCACACCAACGAACATTTCCACAAATTCCGAACCGGAAATTGAGAAGAAAGGAACACCTGCTTCTCCAGCGACAGCCCGCGCGAGGAGGGTTTTACCAGTACCAGGAGGGCCAACTAAAAGTACACCTTTAGGAATTTTTGCACCAATAGCGGTAAAGCGATCGGCATTTTTCAAAAAGTCTACAACTTCGTTTAGTTCTAATTTAGCTTGGTCAATACCTGCAACGTCCCCAAATGTAACTTGAGTTTGGGGTTCCATTTGCACTCTGGCTTTAGATTTACCAAAGTTCATGGCTTGGCTACCTGGTCCACCTTGAGCGCGACGGAGAAGGAAAAATAAACCAACTAACAGCAATACAGGGAAGAATAAGCTGCTGAGAGCTTTAAACAAAAATCCTTCGTCTGCTTGAGGTAATACTGCAATATCAACACCTTTCGCTGTGAGAGTATTGATTAAATCTGGGTCGTTTACTAAGGTAACAATCTTTTTATTAGGATCATATTTAGGTGTTACCAGTGCCGTAGAACGGTCAGAACTCAAACTGACTCTCTCAACTCTGCCTTTTTCAACTTCTTGGATAAACTGACTGTAGCGCCATGTTTCTCTGCTTTGAGGTTGTTTGTCAAAAAATGCTGTTCCTAGAGCAATAACAACTATAAAAAGGAGCGCGTACAGCCCCGTATTTCTCCATTTTTTATTATTCACCGATGTTTATTCTCCTGTACTGGTTTGCTGCTTATACTTAGCTTCTCTAAGGAAGAGGACATTATGATATTTATGTTAACTTATCTTAACATATCTTAAAATAATCCTCCTGTCATGCTAAAAATAATCTCCCTCTCCCCACAGGTCTAAAAGGTGAGGATAGTAGGAATTATATTGTAACGATTCTTCGCAGGAGTTAGGAGTTAGGAGTTAGGAGTCAGGAGTCAGAAGGAAGGAAGAATAAAATTACCCAATGACCAATCACCAATCACCAATGACCAATGACCAATCACCAATTAATCTTTTTCCGGTGCTTTAATACTAGTTGTGCCGTCAGGATTAGTAACTACCTTTCCACCCAAAGCTTCAATTTCCCGAATGGCTCGTTTGCGAGTTTTTTCATCTACATTATTATTTAAAACCATTGCCCATGTAGCAACTCGCGCTGCTTTGCTATCAGGATTTTTACTTAGATATTTAGCAGTTTTTTGAGAAATAAATACTATTTGCTTACTTTCTTCATCAATGTAAGTGCTTGCCCATTCTGCGGCTTTGAGAAAAGATTTTTCTGCTGCTGGAGCATTACCTAAAAATAATAACTCATCTGTGCCTTTGTAACGCCAGATATAATAGGATCTTTTTGGTAATTGTGGAGATAGAGATTTTAATCCTTTTTCCATCAAAGCTATGCTTTTTTCCGGCATACCACTGTATAAAGATGTACTAACAGAAAGCCCTAGATAAGCTTCCAAGAATCGTGGGTCACGTCCTAAAATAACTTCAAAATACTCTGGACTGATACTGTATCCGGTTTTATCTCTAGCTTCATTATCGCCAAAGAATTGCAAAAAATCAATATATACCCAATCTGCAATCAGGTTTTTATAACTAAAGCTAGGTACATTGTGGAGTAAGTTTAAGCGTAAACTTTCTTTTTTTAAGTCTTTTTCGAGAGCTTCTACGGAGATAGATTGTTTATTGATTAATAGTTTTTGCAGTTTTGGTATTTGCATTAAGCTAATACTGGCAATACACAAGCAAGCAACTAAGGGTGTGGTAATAGCTTCACGAGATAAAAACATACTTCCAGCAATTAAAAATTTTGAATACCCAACCTAAACCTAGATCCCCGACTTCTTAAAGAAGTCGGGGATCTTAATCTATCTATTGTTGCAGCAATTGGTAAGATTGTTGAGCTATCGCCCAATCTTCTTGAGTTTCTATGACTAAGATTCGCACTGTGGAATATGATGTAGCAATATCAACATCAATAGGTCGGTCTTGATTTTTCTGGATATCAATTTTTAGTCCCAAAAATCCAAAGGCTTCACAAGCTGC
>JANMGZ010000048.1:0-7185 GCA_031374905.1 Dolichospermum sp. OTE_70_metabat_362_sub | reverse complement strand
ATTTGCGTCTGGACTAAGACCGTTCCTTGCTTTGCACCAAGGGTCTTCAGAATGACTTAGTTTCCAGAGTTGTGTCGCATTAAACTTTCCGTAAACATCCCAAATTAAATCTAGAATATTCAACTCATCGTCCTGAAATGATTCCATTCGTATATTGGGTGCTTCCTCAATACCGATTGTGTCAAACCGCGTGTACTTTTTCCAAACGGAATAAACCGCAGGACCGTCAACCCAGGCTTGAACATCTTCATCAAATAGAGACTGCGCTCTAAAAACCATACTCCAAGATTGAGAATAATAAACAAGCTTTTGGAGTCTAAGCTTTGTCATTAAATCCCCGGACTCCCTATCAACTCGACTTAGGAAGTAATCCGCAACATCAAGAACATTTGCCATATTACTACCACCCCAAATACATTTATTTTGTGCTATCCAAATACACTAAATCAATGAATGCTTTATTGTCTACAGTAATTTTATCAAATTTTTAACAAAATTTTCTATCTTACTTTTTTTTTACGTACAAGTCAATAACTCCTGTTAACTTAATTTGGTAGTAATATCCGAACAAAGTTGTTCTTGTCTAAACTAAAAAAATAGCCAGTATAGCCGTGCTACTGTTAATCTTCTTCAACTTCTAACTGATAAATCCGTAAAGATGGATGTTCTGCCATCAGTCGCCAGTAGCAATGCTCTGGTGCTAACGAAAGTTTATCATTGCAGCGATAGATAAATAATGGCTCATCTTTTAAAAGCGCAGTCAACGCCACTTGCCTCCACTCTTGATCGCCTAAGTCCCAGATCAAATGCGATCTTTGAATTGAAATTAGAAATTTTGAAAATGTAAAAATTAAGCTGACTTAACTAAAACAGGTATGATTGAGGGCTAAACTGTAACTAAACCAAAATTAAGCAACGAGAACCTAAAATGCCACTTGATACCTATCTTGACCAAGCGATCGCAGATGGACACGCAGAAATTAAAGGGGAAGGTAAAAAAGAACGTATTTATTACCTTGCTGCCGATCATTCTGAGCGTTGGTCTGATCCTGAAGAGAAGATTAGGGCTGAGTTTTGGGCTGAGTTAATTTATAAGTATGAATATAATCCTAAATTAATCAAGTTTGAGGTAAAAGTACCTCGGCGGACTCCCAATGATTTAGCTGATTTGGTAATTTACAAGGATGAAGAATATAAAGATCCTTATTTTGTTTTTGAAATCAAGCGATCAGATATTAGTGATGCTGAATTTGCCCAATCCATTGAACAGGCTTGTGGCAATCGTGCTAGTTTAGGTGCGCCTTTTTGTGGATCAATCGCAGGTTTAACCCGTCGCTTACTGCGCTTTGATGATAAACAGAAGTATCCACCAATGGAGCGAGATCGCAACCATTTAACGGATATTCCCAAACGGTTTGGTAAGCCTCCTGAATGGAGATTTTATAAGAATAAGCAGGGACAAGATTTAAAGGCTGTTCCCCGTGAAGAATTGCGTTATGCGATTCGCAAATGTCATCAGACGCTTTGGGAAGGTGGTCGCCGTAGCCCAATCGCGGCATTTGGTGAATTTTGTAAGTTAATATTTGTCAAATATCGTGATGAGAAAAATCCTGATATTGAAGATGGACAGCCTTATGCGTTTCAGCGTCGTGATGGTGAAAGTAGTGAGGATTTATCGAAACGAATATTAAAACTCTATACTAATGAGCAGGACAAAGAACCAGGGGTTTTTACTGACAAAATCAATATCGATCCACCTGTAATTGCTCAAGTGGTGGAACATTTAGAAGCTTTATCTCTTGATCGAACTGAACTGGATACAAAAGGGGTTGCCTTTGAAGAATTTATGGGTGGATTCTTTAAGGGTGATTTTGGTCAATATTTTACGCCCCGTGAATTAATTGCTTTTTCCATTGAGCTATTAAATCCAGAGCGTAAACATCTGGTTCTCGATCCTGCCTGTGGTTCAGGAGGTTTCTTACTTTATGCTCTTGATCATATTCGCCGTGAGGCAAATCGGCGTTATAAAAACTATAAAAATGATCCCCGTCAAAGTGTTGATCATTTTACCTATTGGCATAGTTTTGCTCAAAACAATCTATTCGGAATTGAAATTAATGAAGAGTTAGCTCGTGTTGCGAAGATGAATATGATCATTCATGATGATGGTCATACAAATATTGTTGGACATGATGCCCTTGATTTTTTAGAGCGTTTAACGACTCTCAAGCCTGAATTATCTGAAAATAAGTTTGATATTATTTTGACTAATCCGCCTTTTGGATCAGTTGTGAAACAAACAGAGAAAGGTGATGGTTATTTAGAACAGTTTGATTTACGGCACTATTTGAATAAGGCGACAACGGATACAGAGCCAGATGAATCTGCCCAAAGTGAACGCAATGCGAAACGGGGTGCTAAGGCAGTAAAGGCAAGGACTAGCATTAAAACGGAAATTCTTTTTATTGAGCGAGTTTGGTCGTATCTAAAGCCAAAGGAAGGGCGGGCGGCGATTATTTTACCTGATGGGATTTTAACTAATTCTTCTTTGCAAGGGGTAAGAGAGTGGATGCTTTCCCATTTCCAAATTTTGGCAGTGGTGAGTTTGCCTCAGTTTGCTTTTGCTTATTACGATGCAGGGGTAAAAGCAAGTATTGTTTTTTTGAGAAAGTTAGGTGATGGTGAGGCTGTGCCTGATGATCAGCCGATTTTTATGGCGTTGGCAGAAAATATTGGCTATGACGCAACGGGACGGAAGACGTTTAATGTAACGGTGGAGAGTGAAACGCCAGAAAGGGAAAAGATTGAAAGCCATAGTTGCGATCTGTTTGACTATCGGGTTTATTTTGAATGGAATACATCTAATCCAAAGGAATCGGGATGGAGTGAGCGTTATCGGGAGATTATTCCTAATACTGGTCTAGTCGCTCAGTGGCGAGAGTTTCAAAGAGATCCTTTACCTTTTTTCGTCTAAGCCCTGTTCGTGTTAATAGCTTTATTGCTTTCGCCATTGAACAGGGCAAAACTGGTAAAAGTTTTGGTGTTTTAAGTGCTAAATTTGAAACTTTTGAGCGTTCTTTATTAACAAGTAAAGCAAAGTTTCCAATTCATAATCTATCTCAACTTGTGGAGGAAAATTTTCTAAATGGAATTTTCAAGAAAAGAGATTTTTACGGTGAAGGTACTTTGCTAGTCAATGTATGGGATCTGTATCGTGATGAGGTTGTGCTTGAAGAGACTCTTGAAAGAATCAAGACTACTTCAGAAGAAAATGATCGATTTGAAGCTAAAGAGGGTGATGTATTTTTTTGTCGTTCATCATTAAAACCAGAAGGGGTAGGCTGGTCTTGCTTATTAGAAAAGCTGAATGAGCCTGCGGTTTTTGAATGCCATCTAATTCGGGCTAGAGTTAATAGTAAAAAAATTCTACCTTCGTTTCTTAATTACTTTGCAAGATCATATTTCGGGGTTTCGTACATAAGAGCAAAATCTGTAGTTACAACTATGGCAACTATTGATCAGGGAACTCTATACAATTTGCCTGTTATTTGTCCTCCAGTAGAAAAACAAATTGAGATAGTTGCTGCTATGGATGAGGCGCGATCGCAGCGAAAACAAAAACTAGCAGAAGCCGATACCCTTCTTGGGGGTAGTGATATGGATGTTCTCAATATACTGGGGTTAAGCATCCCTGTATTTTCACCACGCAATGTTTTTGCGACTAGACTCTCCGATATTAATCAAGCAGGAAGGATTGACGTTAGCTACCATCTGCCATCTCATCAAATTATCAATAAAGTTCTTAATTCCTGTCCCTATCCCTTGCTTACTATTGGTAGGTTATGCTACAAGCCTGTAGGCGGTGCTACACCCAGAAAAGGTGATCAGGATCTTTATACGGACTCAGGAATTAAGTTTTTGCGAATCCTAAATATTAAAACAAATGAAATAGATTTAACTGATGTTAAGTACATAAAATTAGATGTACATGAGGGACATTTAAAGCGTTCCCAACTAAGTCCTGGCGATGTTTTAATGACTATTACTGGAAGGGTTGGTACTGCTGCGGTAGTTAGTGAAAATATACTACCTGCTAACACTAATCAGCACATTGTACGTTTGACAATGTTAAATGATGATTGTCTTCCCGAATATTTGGCAGCTTACCTCAATACTACTTTAGGGTTGACTATATCTAACCGTAGCGTAACTGGTGGAACTCGTATCGCATTAGATTACGGTGCAATTCAATCTATTCCTATTCCTTTACCTCCAAAAGAAATCCAAGAACAAGTGATTGCTGTTGTACAACGCCGCCGATCTGAATCCCAACGCTTACGCTCCGAAGCAGAAACAGGATGGCAAGCCGCAAAGCAATGGTTTGAAGATCAATTGTTGGGAGGTAGCTGATTGTGATTTTTGAGTTTGTAATTGTTTATCAGCAAGATACTGACACAGATATTAGACAAATCTTAATAGACACATTGACCGTTTCCCTACAAGATAACTATGATGAATTTGAGACTGATACAGTCGATCAGATGATCATTTTGCAAACTAAAAGAATCGGAAATCAATCAACTAATGAAGACGGTAACACAACAAAAATGATCATTCTAGGATTTACCCTAGACTTACCTGAAGAAACCGAAGAAGCCGAAAGAGTAGTTGAAGAATTTGCCAAAGCCTTAACTGAAGAAAACAGCCCAATCTCTCATATAGTCAAATTTGAAGATCCTTTGTTGCAGTCAAAACTAGCTCAATGGTCAGCAGAAATATTTGCTATTGAAATGAAATTAAGACGAGTGCTAACACTGATCTACTTAAATTCCTATCAAGGTGTAGAACCTTACAAACTCCTAAGAGATGAGAAAGAACAACCATCTGGTAAAGATAAACCCAATGATGACCAAATGCAAAAAGCTCTCGAAAATCAGTTTTTTCATTTGCTTTTTAGTCAATACGTTAGTCTAAATCAACGCCCCGATCCTTCAATTGGTAAGTTATTAGAGCATATTCGTAACTTTATCCAATATGACGAACTTCAGACAGAAATTAACCGTAAGCCTGTTGAGGATAACAATGATGCTAATTTCTTGGCAGCACTTAAAGAAAAAATAGGCGCAATTGAAAAAATGCGTAACTGCATAGCCCATCATCGCCATCCTCCTCGAAAAACAGAAGAAGACTATCGAAATGCCCAGCCGTTAATTAGTCAAGTGCTTGATGATTACCTTGAACTGTGGACTTGGAATGAAGTAGCAAATGGTCTGTCCGATGAAGAATCTAACTCTTGATTACACTAAAGCTGTGTATATTAGAAATTTTTAGCTTTTCAAAATATTGAATAGTGTCAAGTCGTTACTAGTGGCTGCTGCCTAACTTTGATGCGGGTGCAAGTCTGGGTGATAACTGTCTTGTGTAAAAACGAATAACTTTGTTTATATGTCTACAAAGTAAAGCTCTTGTATAGTAAGGCTATACAGATTTTAGCTATAGATAAAATCAAATTATGTCCCCCCGCGGCCGCAATTTCTAAAGCCCTGCGGGCGTGCGCTTGTCCTTTGACATCTTGCAAATCTGCTAAGTTCAAAGCTGTTGACTGAGAAGTTTCTATTGTTTTATTTAACTGGACAGGTTGATATTTTTTAGGATTATTTAATAAGTCCACTACATCAGCAATATCTTTGCAACCATAAACCGTCAATCCTTCAACAACAGCCGCTTCTTGAGCATTATCAACGGGAACAACTAAACCTGTAATTCCCATTTTTTGTGCAGTTGCAGCAATAGGCAAAACACCCGCCACCGGACGCAAACTACCATCTAAAGAAACTTCACCTAAAAATAAAAAATCTCCTAACAAATCGGCATTAACTTGTTCAGAAGCTGCTAAAATTCCTACACTAATCGGTAAATCAAAAGCCGGTCCTTCTTTTCGTAAATCTGCGGGAGTTAAGTTAATGACAATCTTCCGCATGGGAAAAGCAAAACCCGCATTTTTCAAAGTTGCTTTTACTCGTTCTTTAGATTCTTGAATAGCCGAATCTGGTAAACCCAAAATCACAATTCCCGGTAAACCACCAGAAACATCAACTTCCACACCCACTTTTACAGCGTCAATCCCGATGATAGATGCACTCCACACTCTAGCCAGCATTTTTTATATATCAATAAACCATATCAATATCAAAGCAGATTTTTGGGTGCATTAACAATGAGTGAAATCACTCAAGAGGATTGGTAATATAACAATAGCAGTTAAAGATGCTTTACAGATGTAACCCCCAAGCATCAGTTCACATCCTCGTTATTCCCAAAAAAACCGTAGTTAATTTAATCATTGACAATATCTCTGGTGTAGTCGTTTTTTCAAAATCAGGTAGATATTTTATGATATCATTAAGTAATATTACTGTATTATTTTAATGATAAGTAAGGTTTGATGAAGTTTGGATAAAGTTTGAATAAAGCTTAGATAAAGCTTAATTTTACATAAGTGCAGGTAATTCAATGATAATTACAGTTACAAATACTAATGATAGCGGTGCTGGTTCTTTAAGACAAGCGATCGCTAATGCCGTAGCCGGAGACACAATTGCCTTTGCATCTAGTCTTGCTAACCAGACGATCACCTTAACTAACGGACAATTAACTGTTAATAAAAACCTGATTTTTGATGGTGCTGCGGCTGCTAATTTAAAGATTAGTGGTAATAATACCAGTCGAGTCTTTGAAGTACAAGCATTAAATGCAACATTTCGTAATTTAACTATTGTTAATGGTCGTGCTACTGGTAGTGATAGAAATGGTGCAGGAGGAGCAATTTATACTAGTGGCTCAGACACTGTTTTAAGCGTGGAGAATTGTCAATTTAATAATAATTTTTCTGATTACGGTGGGGGAGCTATTTTTAGCGGCTATAAAGCCAACACCACCATAATTAATTCTAAATTTAATGGTAACAACGGGACAGGGGCAAAGACAGAACGCGGTGGTGGAGCAATAGCTACTGATAGTGCCGGTAGCCTAGTTGTTAAAGGTTCTGAATTCACCAATAACAAAGGCATTAATGGTGGGGCAATTTATAGCGTATTAGTAGCGTTAACAGTATAAAATTCCACCTTTAAAAATAACGACAGCGTTGCAGGAGCTTTTGTTAGTGCGCCAAGTGGAGTCTCAATG
>JANMGZ010000734.1:0-1884 GCA_031374905.1 Dolichospermum sp. OTE_70_metabat_362_sub | reverse complement strand
GATAAATATCAGGAATTGGCAACATTTATAGATGAGTTTCGGGCTAATGTAACGGCAGGTAAACTTAATTTACAGGAATTAAAGCAGAATTTAGCCCAATTACAGGAATTTTTTGTGCAGCAAATTGTCCCTTTAGTTGATGCTAATTCGCGGCAACAATCCTATAAAACTGAAATAAGTAAACAGTTGCGACTCTTGGAAGTAGATATGATGTTTCTTCAAAGTGCAAAGCAATTAACAACATCACAAGCTAGGTTGAAAACTATTGAAGAACGCATTGATACTTTAATTAGATATTGTCAAGCTATTACCCAGCCAATAAAACAGGAAGAAAAATAAATTTTTACATATCGCTTTTATTCCCTTACCCTTACGAGATGTGAAGTTGGCGGTTTGAGTTGGATAAGAGTTTTTTCTCGCAGAGACGCAGAGGCACGGAGAAGAGCGCGGAAGGAATTTATTTGAATTTTCAGTTAATATTTTGACTATTAACTGCTTTTTGTGATGCTTCATAATTAGCTCTTGATTTCTCTCTGTGACTCTGCGCCTCTGCGTGAGACAAAAAAAAGTGAAGTCAACTAAAAATGCTCTAAAATAAACAAGTAACCAGAAAATGGTAAATTAATTTCAGTTGTAACTATTCTGAATCCTGTTTATATGTTCACCAGAATACGCCGTCTTTCAAGTCAATTTTTTAATAACTCTCGGACAGTTAATAATGAACCACTAAATAAAGTGAGTTTGATTGTCATTATTTTAGTTGATATTTTTATTTTAATTAATGTTTTTACAGGTTTAAATAATATTAGTGAATGGCATCTCAGCCCAACCCAAGCTTATCCATGTTATTCTGAATGGAACAATTACAAAACCCAAACTACCAAAAATAAAGATTATGAATTTCTGAAAAGTTCATTACCTTATGGTAGCAATGAGCAAAGAATTCGGCAAAGATATCAAGATGTAGAAGTTGGACATTTGGGTAAAGTTTCTGAAATATGTTTGAACTATGGCGAATCTAAAGATAAACTGAATAATCCTCAAAATCAGAAAATTCTGACAACAATAAATCAGACACAAGATAAAATTAGCCGTCTTGAACAAGCAAATGCTACTATTCGTCAACAATATGATTCAACCTTATTAGAGAAAATTGCTGGACAGTCTTCAGGTAATTCCATTAATCAAGTTCGCGCAGAAAAAGCTAAACAGGAATTAACACAAAATAGCGAAAAAATTTCCACCCTAAAACAGGAAATTGCTAATTTGCAAAATCAACTACTGACAAAATCTGAAAGTATTAATTTCCTGTCTTTTCTCAAAGATGAAACTAAATTTAATGAAGTTGAAAAAGGCTATAAAGACGCATCATTTTGGTATCCCAGCATTCAGTTAGTATTTCAGTCTATCTTTTTACTCCCACTTATTCTGATTGCATTATTAGTTAATAATTTCAGTCAACGCAAAGGATATGGATTAATAGCATTAATTAGCTGGCACTTGCTAGTTATCTTTTTAATTCCGTTAATTCTGAAGGTATTTCAATTTTTGCAAATTGGCGTAATATTTCAATTCTTCTTTGATGTCATTAGTTCCCTGTTTGGCGGGTTAATATTCTTAATTAGTTACGCTTATATTTTGCTAATTCCCTTAGTTGGTTTTGGCATGATTAAATTCTTCCAAACCGTTGTATTTAATAGTAAAGTTCAAGCAGTTAACAGAATTCAAAAATCAAAGTGTATTCGCTGTGCTAAAAAAATCCGTCCTCAAGATAACCACTGTCCCCACTGCGGTTATTATCAATATGTCGAATGCCATAACTGTCATAATTTGACTTATAAAGAATTACCTTATTGTCATCATTGTGGTGCAGATCAAAATTCT